>JAGRDI010000418.1:0-2976 GCA_020432765.1 Anaerolineales bacterium
TGGAACATCTCATTCGGCAAGAGGCAGGACTGCCAGCCTTGCAAACAGCGGCTGAATAGGAACTGCTTTAGGGTTTGCCCGTTTTTAACTTTGGACTTTGGTAAACGGACAAACCTTCGCGGATTCGTTTTTCGTCAAAAGTTATTTGTAAACGAATCCTTTACAACGCAGCCTTCTTCGCTTGTGATCAGGAAACCAATCCTGAGTCTGGTTCGTTATGATCTGCTGTTGACTAGATTTTGATAATGTATGGATGCGTACTGAGTACACACAGATACTGGTCACTGGTATCGGAACAGGAATAAAAATCCTAGCTCAAACGTAGTCTCTTATAGGCTACGATAATAAACTATCGTCGAAAATTAAAACTACTGACGCTTAAAATGTTCTGTCTGCCAAAATTCAGACAAATTTAGAGAAGAGAGCTCAGTCAAACTAATTATAACTGAGATGCGCTGATTATGAGTAGATAATCCTTTCTAGAAAATACTATCTAGGTAAAACATATCTGCTATTTTTCGCACCCTTGCATACCAGTCACCTAAAAAGACGAATAGCTTTATTTGAGTTAGGCACAGGTTTGCTTTACGGCCGTTTCTCGACCATCGGAATTTCGCCTTTTTAGCAAACCATTGTTAATTATTCTGCGTTTAAAGCCGTGGCCATTGTGGTCACGGCTTTTTTATTATGGCAACAATTACTGCCTTAACAGCGCAAAAAAAGAATGCAAACCGCGTGAATCTGTTTTTGGACGATCAATTTGCTTTTGGTCTGGAAACGGCCGTTGCTATACATTTGCGCGTCGGCCAAATACTGTCCGAAACTGATATTGCGGCCTTGCAAGATCGAGAAAAGACAGAACAAGCACGCGCAAATGCCCTAAATTTATTAACATACCGGCCACGCAGCGTGGCTGAAATCAGACAGCATTTGCATAAAAAAGAGTTTGACGATGCTGCAATTGATCAGGTAATCGCACGCCTGCAAGCTGTTGAATTATTAGATGACAAAGCGTTTGCCCGTTATTGGGTCGAACAACGCGAAACTTTTAAACCGCGCAGTCATATGGCTTTGCGCCAAGAATTAAGAAACAAAGGTGTTGATCGCAGCGTGATTGACACAGTTTTAGAAGATGTGGACGAAACGGCCGCTGCACGTCGCGTGGCCGCTAAACAAAGCTATCGTTGGGCAACTTTGCCCAAAAAAGAATTTCAGGTGAAGTTAGGGCAGTTTTTACAACGGCGCGGCTTCCCCTATATGATTATTACAGAAATAACAAACGAAACATGGCAATCGCTAGCAACAGGTTCCGAGGATAACTACACGGAGTTACACTGAGGACAAACGGAGTTACACGGAGAGCAAAACATCACCCCAAATCTCCGTGAACCTCCGTGCCTTCTCCCGCAACGCAGTTGCCAACTCCGTGTAACTGTGAAAACTTGCCATGTATGAAGGAGTTCAAAAATGGAAATAGTAATTGGGGTTTTAGCCCTGATTGTGGGCGCGGCAATTGGTGCGGGAATCACCTATTATTTCACCAAACCGCGCCTTGAGAGTGCCTATAAGGACCTCCAACAAGAGATAGAACAACAGCGTGCAACAGTCGAGAAAGAAACCGAAAATATTTTGGCCACAACCCGACGTGAAGCCAAAGAAATTCGCGAAGAAGCCAAAA
Organism: Anaerolineales bacterium; assembly: GCA_020432765.1. Lineage (GTDB taxonomy): Bacteria > Chloroflexota > Anaerolineae > Promineifilales > Promineifilaceae > JAACFF01. The sequence continues at coordinate 1,679 of JAGRDI010000418.1, forward strand.
AGGTTGCCGATCAACGTTCTGCAGATTTGGCGCGTACTGAAACCCGTTTAGAGCGCCGCAGCGATAATTTGGATGAACAAGCAAAACGTCTGGAATCCCGCGAGCAAGTACTTAATAAACGTCAAAGTCGGCTCGACCGTCGCCAGAATCAAATGGAAAAATTGGAGGAAGAGCGGCGTGAAAAATTAGAAGAAATCGCGGCGATGTCCACCGATGAAGCACGTGAAGTGTTACTCCAAGAAGTCGAAAAAGAGGCCCAGCAAGACCTGGCACGCAAAATGCGCGAGATTGAAAATCGTGCGAAAGAAACCGCCGAAGTCCAAGCACGCAAATTGATCGCTCTGGCGGTGCAGCGTGTAGCCAGTGACCAGGTGGCAGAAATGGTCGTCTCATCCGTTCCGCTGCCCAGCGAAGATATGAAAGGACGCATTATTGGGCGTAACGGCCGTAATATTCGTGCATTTGAACAAGCGGCCGGTGTTGACATCGTCGTCGATGACACGCCTGAATCTGTCACCGTTTCCAGCTTCGACTCGGTGCGTCGTGAAATCGCACGGCGTGCGATGACGAAATTGATCCAAGACGGCCGTATACATCCCGCTCGTATCGAAAAGTTGATCGAAGATGCTACCAAAGAAGTCGAACGTGACATACGTGAAGCCGGCGAACAAGCCGCCTATGAAGCCAATGTCCACGGTCTGCACCCCGAAATTCTAAAAATGTTAGGCCGCCTCAAATACCGTACATCTTACGGGCAAAACCAACTGCACCATGCTGTCGAAGCGTCTAAGATTGCGGCGATTTTAGCTGCTGAATTGGGTGCTAATATCGAATTCTCCAAAATGGGCGGTTTACTGCATGATTTGGGCAAAGCAATGGACCATGACCAGGAAGGCACACACGCCATGTTAGGCGCTGAATTCGCCAAACGCTTCAAAGTCCATCCCGTTGTCCTTAACGCGATGGCCTCGCACCATCACGAAGTCGATCAAGAAACCACCGAAGCGATTATTGTTGAAGCAGCTGATGCCATCTCAGGTGCGCGTCCTGGTGCACGCCGCGAGAGTCTGGAAAACTATATCAAACGGGTACGTACTCTGGAAGAAATCGCCACCTCATTCGAAGGTGTCGAAGACGCCTACGCACTGCAAGCGGGACGCGAAATTCGTATCCTGGTAAAACCGGACAAAGTCGATGATTTAGGTTCGATGCGCTTGTCGCGTGACATCTCCAAGACTATCGAAGACAGTATGCAATATCCCGGCCAAATTCAAGTCACCGTCATTCGCGAAACCCGT
>JAGRDI010000418.1:3083-4153 GCA_020432765.1 Anaerolineales bacterium
ATTTGGAAGAACAGCCGTTTCCCTTTACTGATGTCCCATAATCTTATGTGGGATATAGGGTGCTTCAATCTGTTGAATTTCGGCTTTGGACAGCTCAATGTTTACGGCCGTTACCGCCTCCTCCAAATGATGCATCTTACTGGCTCCAATAATTGGAGCGGTAATCCCTGGTCGTTGTAACAGCCATGCCAGCGCAATTTGTGCTGGTGTGTATCCTCTTTCATCCGCAACAGCCACAACCTGATCAACCACATCAAAATCAGCGTCAGCATAAAAATAATTATGCGCAAGATGATCGCTCTTGGCTCTTGTGGTTGGTTTATGTTCGTCTCGTTTGCGATTACCCGTCAAAAAGCCACGCGCCAGTGGACTCCACGGGATCACACCCACACCTTGATCAATACAAAAAGGCAGCATTTCGCGCTCTTCTTCGCGATAAACTGCATTCACGTGATTTTGCATCGAGACAAAACGTGTCCAGCCATGAAGATCGGCCGTGTATTGAGCCTTGGCAAACTCCCAGGCAAACATACTCGACGCACCGATATAGAGGGCTTTACCAGCTTTAACGACATCATGCAGTGCTTCCATTGTTTCTTCGATTGGCGTGGTATGATCCAGACGGTGAATCTGATACAAATCAACATAGTCAGTGCCAAGGCGGCGCAGCGATTTGTCGACAGCTTCCATGATATGTTTGCGTGAAAGGCCCCGGTCATTAACATCTTCACTCATGGGCATATATACTTTTGTCGCCAACACATATTCATGCCGCTGAGCAAATTCCCTGAGCAGCTTGCCGGTCACTTCTTCACTCACACCGAGTGAATATAAATCAGCTGTATCGAAAAAATTGATACCCAATTCAAAGGCGCGTTTGATAAACGGCCGACTTTGATCCTCCGTCAACACCCAATCCCGCCAGGCAGGTGTGCCATAAGTCATCATGCCTAAGCAAATTCGCGAAACCTTTAAGCCGCTATTTCCTAAACGTACATATTCCATATTTCTATTTCCTAACCTGGATAAACCAGGAAAATTCTTATACACCGTGCAAGCATGTCCTGAGC
>JAGRDI010000419.1:0-885 GCA_020432765.1 Anaerolineales bacterium
TCGCTGTTACGTCGGATCGCTTTTTCTTCAAAGGAATCGGCATAGTACCAGGTGATTAACTGCGCATCAGCCCACGGTTTTAAGGCTTGCATCAATTTTATACCTGACTCAGAGGTCATTGATAGTTCAAAACTGGCTCTGGTGGCAAAATAGAGCGCATAAACCATGTGAAAACGGGATTCGCCGCCAGGCTTACCTTCAACGCGGCTGACTTCGCTTTTTACCAGTCCCGGTAGTTGTTCAGCCAGTTGCAAGTGTGTTTCTGAGAAAAAGGTTTCTAATATCTCTGGTTCGTCTACACGGTAATAGAGTGTTGTGAATTTAAACAATATACTTTTCTTTCTGCGGATTCAAATCCACAGCAAATAGTAGAAAGCCAACCAGCTGATCGGCTAATTAGCTAACAGGCCAAATGGGGACTAGTTCGGCTAAAAGTTCTGCACGTTGTTGGGTGTATTTTTCGCTGTCGATTTGTCCAGCAGCGTAAGCGTCGTCGAGATTGGCGACAGCTTGTAGGTAGATTTGGGCGTCTTCGGCATCAGGTGTTGTAGAATCGGCCGTTTCCAGCCAAGAACGTACCAAAAACAACCCAGCCACAACTACGACCATCAAGGCCAGCCCGCCAAGTAGCAATTCTACTGTATCATCACGCACAACTGCACTGTTGCCATTGGCATCAACAACTGCACGCTGTTCGGGTTCTCCTGCTAAACTGAAACTGACAGCATCACCAGCAGCCAAACCTGGTCTTTGATACGTTAAAAAATTACCCGCAGCCCCCATAGATGTGGTCTCTTGCTGTATCCAGGCATTGTCTTCGAGCGATACACCCACATCTGACAAGACCACAGTTGCATTAGCTGCATCATAAAATATCGGATGAGC
>JAGRDI010000419.1:1011-11539 GCA_020432765.1 Anaerolineales bacterium
TCGAGCGTGCCATAACCGCGTTCAAAATTCACATTTTCTGCGCCAGCCGGCAGGACCAATTCAAGCGTTCCATCACTTGCTTCCCCACTTGCACCCACATAAACGCCATCAGCCGCATTATTAAAAATGTAGACCTCGCTAACTACCAACGCATCATTTTGGAAATCCATAATCATGTGGATTTGGCCAATACTGATGGCTTCGCTGTCGCTGGTGGTGTCAAAGACCACAATAGGCATTTCTAGAAAAGGAGAATCAGCCGACAACATGGCCGGATTGCTGTTAAAGTTGAGACCACCATATTCGACAGTCGCAATATAAATCCAATCGGGTGGCACATCAGTCAGATTAAAGCTGTAAATACCATCGGTACTAACTGTGGTTGTAAGCGTCATGGCTTCGGCAAATTCAGGGGTAAACGCACTTAATACGGCCGTTCCGTCCCCAAACGATTCGCCTGTCGAACCATTGCTGATATTGCCGCCAATTACAGCGATTTCAATTGGTTCAAGGGGCGCATTTGGATCGGTGTATTCGTAACTAAACGTGCGGCTGTAATCGACTACCGCCCACAATTCATCCTCGCTGAGCGTGTAGTCATGGCCATTTATCGTTTCATCCTGCAAAGCCGCGAAAACCATTTCATTGCTGCGATTGTACCAATAATTGAAAGCGGTTAAATCAGTCGGAGGCGTTTCTTGCGCGGCTGCATCTGGCCCATTGCCTGTGCCATCTTCCCCATGACAGGCGGCACATTCCTGAGTATAAATCGCTGCACCTTGTTCTAGAGCTGTGGCCGGTGTCGCCAGGCTGTAAACGGCCGCTATCAAATCCCAACGCACCGCTTCAGGAATCGCATTGCTGCTGACGGGACCAAAGGGAGGCATACCACCTTCTAAACGGCCGTTTGTAATCGTGGCAAACATATCTGCAGGAACGGCCGTTTGGCGAAAATCTGGCTGGGTGAAGTCGCGTGGTGGCAGTTCCAACTGACCTGCCATCTCACCATCGCCCTGACCTGCTGGACCGTGGCAGTTCGCACAACGATCGGCAAAAACATCTAAGCCGTTGTTGGCATCAGGCGCTGCTTGCGGCAAAGGCTCTTGCGCCGCAAGCGGGCTGCTAAGCGCTAATAATACAAATAAACTGAGCATGGCGAACCCAAACAAGCGGGTCGCTTTTGATTTTTCAAATGCAATCATATTTGGATTTTTATCTGTTTTCTAGGACGGGTTGCTGTTTACGCATATCTTGACCACATGATGTGCAGAAATTGTCGCCAGGATCAATGGGTTGGCCGCAGTTGGTACAAAAGCGACCTTTGCCATTTGTACTCACAACGGGTTGGTGATTCGATTGGCGTAGTTGGGCAACGGCCGTTTCTATTTCCGCATAAATCGCCTGATCTTCTGTGCCTAATGTATCTACCTGTTTTAAGACTTCGGCCGTTTCCGCAACCAACTCGGTGCGTTGTGCTGTATAAACGTCATCCGGTATTTTTTTTGTATCGTGGTCAAAATCAAGGGCACGAATCTGGTTTAACAGATTCTCCTTGCGCAATAACAATTGTTGGCGTGTGCTCAGTGGTGCAATTGTTGATTTGTGACGGCCGTGTAAGATCAACGGCCGTGCCAAAATCAACACAACCACTATAAGTAAAGCCAAACCCAATAAAATCGAACCGATGGTCATGAGAACTTGGCCTATCCTTCTTGTGTTAACAATTGAGTAATAACGCTGTTCATCACCTGTGCATTCAGCGGCCCAATTTGCACATGCGCGATATCACCGTTTTTATCAATAAAAAAGGTTTCCGGCACGCCCGTAATTTCGTAAGTATCCGAAATGTCCGTGCCTAAATCAGGAGCATTCGGATAGGTGATGTCAAATTCCTTTAAATATTTAATCGAATTGGGTTCCACATCGGCGTAAGCCACGCCCAAGAAAACAACATCATCAGCGGCATAGTTTCGCCAGGTTTGCTCAATGAGGTCAGCTTCAAGCCGGCACTCAACACACCAGGAAGCCCAAAAATTGAGTACGACCACCTTGCCGGCCATGTCTTGCAAATCAGCAACCGGTTTGTTTTCCCATTCATATCCATTAAAGAACTCCACCTGAAGATCAGGTGCTGGTTGACCAGCCTCGGGACGAGTTGCATTGGTGCGCATAAGCGCCCAGCCAAGTAAGGCCAGCAAGCTAAAGAGGCCGACCCACATGAGTATGACGGATAAGCGAAAACGGCTGGCCGTTTTTTGTTCCCCATCTTTTTGGACTTCTTCTGGTTGAGAAGTGGTTTGAATTGTATCTGTCATTAGATTTACTCGCTTTTACCCCGCAATTCATCCTCAACACGTGCGGCGTAATCGTCTGGGGTTTGCGTTTTAGGTGTTTCAGTTGTGATTTCTGTTATAGGAACGGGTGATGGTGCAGGGTTGGCCACAGCAAGAGGCACGCTGCCAGCATCAACAGTACGCAATTTACGGATATACGCCATAAAAATCAATGCACCTACCAAGATCAATACAACCGGCAAAACCCATAAGATCACCAAGTTCATGCCACGGCCAGGTGGATTTGCTAAAACGCCATCACCATATTGGCGTGCAAAATAATTAAAGATTTCTTCTCGCGTCTGCCCTTCACCTAATTTTTCGCGAATCAGTTCACGCCAATCGGCACAAGCCTGCGTCGCACAAACATCCAACGGCGTATTCTCACACACCGGGCAGTAAATATCCTTAGCAACTTCATTAACTGCATCATCACTCACCGGCTCATCTTGTGCCAGAGCAACATGTGCCCCTAACCCAACCGTTAAAAGCAGCAAAATCGTATATGTAATTCGTGGAATTAATCGTGTCATTATGTCGTTCATAGGGACGGGTTTGAAACCCGCCCTACCCAATTAACTTGCGACAGGAGCCATATGCTGCGGCTGAGCTGCGACCACCTTCTCCTCTTTCGGATCAGGCCAGGCAGCAATCAAGGTACCAAGTACGAAGATAATTGCGCCTGCCCAGATCCAATTGATCAAAGGATTCAGGTAAATACGGAAGGTCGCTGCATTCGCCGAAGTTGGTTCCCAATTGACCAGCAAGATATAAAAATCTTCAGCAATCGTGGAACGCGCTTTAGGGATTGTCATGGGTTGGCCCGTGCGTGTGTAAAGTTCAGTGCGGGGATGAAGCGTGGCAACATTTTTGCCATTTTGCAAAACCTGTACGGTCGCTTCTGTGATAATTAGATCATCAGGTCCAGGAAAACGTTCAACGCTGTCAAAGACCATCTCATAATCACCCAACGTCACCGACTCACCAGATTGCAGCCGGATTTGGGTTTCTTGTTGGTACAACTCAGTGCCGATAATACCAAACGCCATCACCAATACGCCCAAATGGATCCAGTAACCACCATAACGACGCCGGTTACGCGCCAACAGATTCGTAAACGCTGCCCATGGATTTTCCCCGCGCCGCATACGTGCATGTGTGCCTTTCCAGAACTCAAGAAGCGTCAAAATCATGGAAAAAGTGACGATCCATACACCTAACAAGGCTGCCCAACTGCGCAAACCCAATATAAACATAAACACTACAATGATGGTTGTGGCCAAAGCGGGCCACATAACGGCCGTTTCTAGGCGCTTCAAACTGGTACGATACCACATCGTCAAGGGAGCCACTCCCATCAACAACAGCAGCATAGCAAATAATGGCGCTAAAGCACGTTCATACACTGGCGGTCCGACAAATCCTTTTTCGCCGGTAAACAGCTCTGAAAGGATAGGGTAATAGGTAAACAAGAAAACAACCGCGAGAATCGCCAAGATAAGGAAGTTGTTATACAGGAAGGCAGCCTCGCGTGATAGAAACGAGTCCAATTGATTCTCAGATACCAACTCACCACGCCGTTTACTCACCCAATAGGCTGAAAATATAAACATGATGGCGATGAAGCCGAAGAAAAGCGGGCCAATTGCCGACTGTGCAAAAGAATGCACAGAAGAAATAACACCACTGCGCACGATAAAAGTACCCAATATCACCAGGCTGTAGGTCAGGATAACCAGGAACATATTCCACATTTTGAACATGTCGCGTTTTTCCTGAATGATAACAGAATGCAAGAAAGCAGTGCCCGCCAGCCAGGGCATGAACGAAGCATTTTCAACCGGGTCCCAACCCCAATATCCGCCCCAACCCAAAACATCATAAGCCCAACGCCCACCTAAAATCAAGCCCAGACTCAAGAAAAGCCAGGCAACAAGTGTCCAACGGCGTGTGGTATGAATCCAGCGATCATCCAGCCGGTTGGCCATCAATGCTGCCATAGCGAACGTATAGGGAATCGTGAAGCCGACAAAACCCAAATACAACAAAGGCGGATGAATAATCATGCCAGGATGACGCAGCAGCGGGTTGAGTCCGTTGCCATCGGGTGGTACCATTGCCAAAACGTGAAAAGGGTTTTCTATAAAAACGGAGATGCCCAGAAAAAAGATTTGGGTGATGGAGGCGACAATAATGGCATAGGGCATCAGATCACGTTCTTTGTCCCATTTACGCATCATAGCAGCGGCTGTAAAAGCGGACAACAACAAGTTCCAAAACAACAGTGATCCAGCCTGCCCACCCCATAAAGCGGTCACTTTTAGATAGGTAGGCATATCGCGGCTGCTGACACGCCACACATATTCAATCGAAAAGTCACCTTGCACAAGAGCGACAATAAGCAATAGACAGGCGGTTAATACCAGGAAAAAGACGGCAACGACTGCATTACGCGCACTTTCTACCCAGGCGGGGTTGTCGGTACGACTCCCATACCAAGCGGCGAAGGCTGCGTAAACGGCCGTTCCGAAAGCAATCACCAACGCAAAAAAACCAAAGTTTGCCAGCATTATGCCCCCGGATGCTCCTCACCCATTTCTTCATATTTCGTCGGACATTTCAGCATCAAGCCGCCAGGATTGGCCATGAACACACCATTCGGTTCAGCACGCCCTTCAACCAACGCTTGCGCTCTGTCTTGCAATAGATCCGGCATTGGCTCATTCAAAGCCACAATATGCATACGCTGTCCCGGATTATTGATATCATCAACGACATCAAACTCCAGACGTGAATTATTGGCATCAATTTGGGTGTATTCAATTGAGTCACCAAGCACCCAACCCGCCACACGCAAATCACGTCCAGTCAAGCGTGCTTGATCACTATAAAATTCATCAACCGTCTTATACAATTGTGTATTGCCGCTCATAGCATTGACAATAAGAAAAATGATTGCGCCAAATAAAACCACGCCACCAATGATAAACTTCAACCGATTTGTCTTCGCTTTTTCAACGACAGCATCTTTATCTTTATTGGTCCAACTTGCTTCAGCCATATCTTACTCCTAATTTTACTCTTCTTCATCCCAATATTCATTGGGGTCAAGTTCTTCAGCCAATATCTGTTGAGCTTGTGCCACGTATTCTTGAGGCACTTCCACATAACCAGTGCCTAACAGGCCTACAACTAATCCGGTCGCACGTCCTGCACCTTCTTGCCAGGCGCGGGCAGGAATACCCTCAGATTGCAAACGTCCCGCCATAATCTGGGCAGGCAATAATCCTGCTGCCTGTGAGACCACCTCCCAAATTATTTCTTTTTGCTCACCCGGGGTTTTTCCTTGTGCTGCATTTGAATCACTCATTGTAACACCTTCTCCAACTAATCAACCATATTTTACTGATTATACTTTGGTTCAGCCCAAGAACATAACGAATTTATATATTTTTCAAAGATGTATCATCATAGATAAATCATCATAAAAGGTACGTCTAATTATAATCCATGCCTATGAATGGGCTAGAGTCGTATGTCACACGCTTTATGTGACATGCATCATGGATTAGGAAAAGTGTGGAAAGTTTGACAATATTGTCTTGAATATGTACCATTGTTACAATGTTGTAACATTTAATTGATTGCAGGAATTTTATAATTGTCAACAACGTTTACCACTCCATTATCAGAGGTAAATAAGCGAGATCTTAATGAGTTTGACTATCGACCGCTCGTCACCGGTTCCTTTATACTTCCAATTAAAACAAATCTTGTTGTCTAAAATTGAAAACGGTGAATGGCAGCCTGGGGATCTGATTCCCAGTGAGCAAGAACTTCAAGATAGTTATGGTTTAAGCCGCACGACTGTGCGGCAAACACTGAGCGATCTGGTCAACGCGGGTCGCTTGCACCGGCAGCGCGGACGTGGCACATTTATCACCAATCCAAAATTTGCACACGACCCGCTGGTACGCCCTGGGGCAACAGATTACATCCAACAAGAAGGTTTGGAACCCGGCTGGCGACTGATTAGTGCTGATTGGGCTGAACCGCCCGAAGGTGTGCGTGAACGTTTGCACATCGGCAAAAAAGTGCGCGTTTTTCGCGTTCACCGGCTGCGCCTGGCCAATAATGAGCCGATTGGCTACCATTTCGCTTATATCCCGGAAACGATTGAACCACAAATCAATAAGGAAATGTTCACAGAAGGTGGATCGCTGCGGTATTTACGCAATGTGGCGCAAATGCATGACAGCATCGCTGAACGCACAATTGAAGCCATGTCTGCGAATGGTCCCGAGATCGAGATGCTGGGCGTCAAGGCAGGTGATCCAATTTTAGCAATTGAACGTATTATAACGGCCGTTGACGGCACTCCGATCGAATTACTATGGGCAGCGTATCGGGGCGACCGGTTTAAGTATCGGGTGACATTATAGCAGAAGGAGTAAGTAGCAAGCAGTAGGAAGAAAAGGTATGTTTTCATTCTTCTTACTCCTTTCTCCTTACTTCTTGCTTATAGGAGTATGTTTATGCAAATGGACACCAATCAAGATTATGGCCCGCGAGTGCATCGGCCGTATCAATGTTTTATGGGCCGTTGGGAAGGCTTGTGTAAGACGTTTGACGCCAAAGGGACATTTCTTGAGGCATCGGCCGTTCACATGAATGTCTTTTGGGTCAGTGAAAATAGTTGGCATTTGCATGAATATTTCGAGAATTTGTATGAATATGGCCCCGCCGACATCCATTCTGACATCACAGTGGAAGGCAAAGCATGTTATGGTGCCAACGAAATGGTGACCATTGATGGTGCAGAAATCACACCTTACAACTATGTTTTCACGATTGTAAGCGCTTTATCACATACAACAGTCTACAATAATCATTATTTCCTCGATCCCAACAACCGCCGCATCATCACCCACAAAGTTCGCGCTGCCAAAACCCATATTTACCAGATTCAGGATTTTGTGAGGATTTTGCAACCTTAAAAATATTGCGTAGTGCGTATTCCGTATCAACGAATATTCACGCACTACGCACTACGCAATAAACTATGATTATTCAAACCGCACCCACAGGAAAACCGCATCTCGTAATCCTCCAGACCGATCACGCCTTAATGTCAGGCGCATTTGCTGCTGCCTTTGGCAACGAAGAATTTGCAGCATTGAATCCTGTCGAACCAATGATTTATGTGGCGGGTCACCATGATGAAGGTTGGGCACCGATTGATGCGCGTGTCGAACAAGATCACAAAACCGGTCTGCCTTATCATCTTACGGGAACGCCACTGCCCTATCTTGTACAAACCAGCGCGGGATCGCCTGCATTCAATGAAATACATCATCCTTACAGCGGCATCATGTCGAGCATGCATACGTATGGTTTGTTCCACGGCCGTTACGGACTCTCCGACAAAGTTTTCATTGAATTGATACCAGATGCACATAAAACGGCCGTTGCCAACATGCTCCAGGCTGAAATCGATCGGCAAACACGTCTCAAAACCCAAATGTTTGCAAACCCAACAATGGCTCCATTAGCCACAGAAAGAGTACTTTTTCATAACTATAAACTACTACAATTTTTCGACACATTGGCACTCTACTTTCACATGGTTCACGAAGCTGCTCGCGGCAATTCTTATTTCGAAAACGTGCCGCGTGCCGTTGGCGATGATGTCACCATAAACATCCGTCGCGTCGAACAAGGTATTTATACACTTACCCCATATCCTTTCCGAGAAACAGGCATGTCATTTGGTTATATTGGCCATCCGCTAACACCACAACCCATTGGCACCAATCTGCAGGTTTTAATGGCCAAAACAGAACCAGTGGCAGAAACAATTATTTTGCTAGCAGGATAAAACATTTATTACATATTGCGTAGCAGCCATTACGAAATACGCCAACTATGAAAAACGACACACGCAAAGAAGGGTTTTCACAAGGCATTGGACGTTGGTTGGGTACGGCCGAAGTGTATGCTGGCAGCGGCCGTTTCTTGGGCAACGCCACCGACAGACGCCATGTACAAAAACAAGTCGACACCAACCGCATCCGCATCGACCTTTCGTTTGTGGGACCGCTCAAGTTTGCCGGCCACTATTTCATCGAGGATCATACCGAATATCGCCTCTATCAAGGGCCCGCCAATACTGGTTTTGCCGAAACCTTGAGCAGCGGCCTGATTGACGCCAACGCTTATTGGCCAGTTACGGGTCTAACCCAACGCTTTTACCTGATGATCCTGCCCGATGGCGACAAACAAATGTCGCTCGGTTTAATGTCACGCGGCGAAAAGCTGATTTACGTCGTAGTAGGCGAATACAGTCGTGTCACCGGCGAATATGACGGCATTCCTTCATTAGTCAATGGCACTTCTTATGATCTGGCTGATGATCCCGCTGCCGGTCGTGGTGAAGTTCTGATCCAACGCGAAGGCCAATGGACAGGTGAACTCAGCACGCTCGATGCCGATTTAGCGCCATTGGATGCCACACAATACCAGGAAACAATTACAAAAAAAGATATTGGTTTGGATTTAACCATCAGTGGCACAGCTTTTGCCCCTGGCACCCAATCCACGACTCTACAAACCAACCAGTGGGAAACCTGGTCAGCTCCCGGCAATTTTGTCGGCAGTTACAGTATGAGCGGCGGCCGTGCGCTCAGCGGAAATTTCCATTTTCTCGACGAGCAGTTGCGCGTCTGGCGGCGTGAAGTCGTCAGCCACGATGGCAGCATCAAATCTGTGCTGCATACCTGGTATCGTGGTGGAATGCGCGTTGGGGTGCAGTTCGGGATTTTGAGTTATACAGAGGAAAGGGACACGGAGGTTCACGGAGAAGGCATGGAGAAAAGCGGAGGAGAATAGGGGGAGGTTTTTGTGAGTAAATTGGATTTTAATGATCCGGTAACAATATTGACAGATAAGATTATTGGGGCAGCCATTGAAGTGCATAAATATTTGGGGCCAGGCTTGCTTGAGTCTGCTTATGAAACTTGTCTGGCATACGAACTGAACGCTTTGGGATTAAAGGCTGAACAACAAAAACCTTTACCGGTCATTTACAAAGATATTTTCCTTGATCATGGTTATCGTATTGATTTGTTAGTGGAGGGCACAGTAATTGTCGAATTAAAAACGGTGGAAGAAATTACAGACGTTCACAAAGCGCAGATATTGTCGTATCTCAAATTTTCAGGATGCAAAACGGGGCTATTGATCAATTTCAACGTTGCGCTCCTTAAAAACGGCATCCAACGCTTCAAACTCTAGCCCCTCCAAAATCTCCCTGTTCTCCGTGTAGCTCCGTGTAACTGTTATGAACGATAAATTTTTAGGTGCGTGGCTGGTCAGTGAATATGTTTATAACCCGGATGGATCATTTGCCGGTATTGTGCGACAGCGGCGCGAGTTGTTGGGGTTAGCCAACGGCCGTATCCGTGTCACACAGCATTGCCAACCAGACGCAGCCCTTACCGGACATCCAATGGCAGCTTTTACGGGCTCGCCGGTGTTTGAATTGAGTGTAGACGGCCGTTATCGCCGCTATCACGGCCCCGCAGTTGTAGGCACAGGCATTCCCTGGGACACAGGAGCGCTGACGGGAAGAGGATTATGGCCTGAGTTTGGTCACAATTTTCGCTCCTTCGCTATCCTGCCCACAACAAACAGGCAGCTAACCGGTGGCAAATTCTTCAATGCCAGTGAGATGATCGCCAATATCACCGGTGTGGCCGTGCCGGAAGATCAAACTGATGAATGGCCCACACTTGGCCAGACTTATTGGCCATCGACGACCCAATGGCATGGCACTATCCGCACTGTTTCACCCACAGGCGAAATGGTGCAAGAAACATCATTACAACGTATTTACAACTTGGTTCATACCAACCATTTGGCTTGGGAAGATAGCTGGGACGGGCAAACACATTTTGTGTGTGCCATGCATAGCGTTCAGGCACATTTTCAGGTCAATGGCCAGGTGCAAAAGCAAGCGGAGATGCAAGGGCTAGGCAAAACCTTTGGTCCAATGCTTGAGATAGAAGCGGTCGTTGGTGAAGGATTCATTTTAGAGCTAATAGAAGTTTTAGATGCCGAGCAGCACATCGTCGGCATGCGCCGTTGGCTCTGTGATGGCGTATTGGAATACGTAGAAATTCTACGCCTCCAACCAA
>JAGRDI010000419.1:11563-12213 GCA_020432765.1 Anaerolineales bacterium
TTTGAAAAATCGCCCTACAAGGAGACTTTATGAGTATCGGTCCAACCACAAAATCAATCGCCGAAATGGTCGCGGAACGGCCGTCAGTAGACAACCAGGATGTGTTTAACGCACTTTGGAACATCACAACCGAGTTAAAAGAAAAAGTATTCGCACGGTTTGACTTGCAGCCCGATCCTTGTTCAGCAGCCTATCAACCTTATGGTGGCGGTGATAACGGGCCACAAGGCTTTTTGTCTACTTTTGCCGGATCAGAAATCGATTGGTTAGTCTATTCCTGGATTGGCACGCCCAACACAAGCTTTACAAATATGCACCTGACTATTCATGTCGGACCACAATATGACATCCCACATTTCGGTTTTGCGCTCGGCACTGCACCCGACATTTTTATGTACATGGATTATTTACCGCGCACCGATCTTTGGTCGGATGTGAGCTATTTGGACAAATATTACACGGGGACAAATGAACGTTTTTTGCAGTTCCAGAGTGACGGCCGTTTCTCCCCATTCGTCAGCCAAGATATGTCCATGCGGCTCTACCAATCCCCCACCAGCAACTGTTACATGGTACCGCCAACTGATGAAACCACCGCCATCATTCGTGCAACCGCCCATGAAATGATTGATCGCTGGCTGGGTTGGTTT
>JAGRDI010000420.1 GCA_020432765.1 Anaerolineales bacterium
TGGATTTACCACAACCGGAAGGGCCAACAAATACAACAAACTCTTTGTCTTTAATTTCCAGATCAAAGTCTGCGATTACTTCAACATCACCAAAACGCTTGAATACATGACTGTAGGTTACACTTGACATCTAATTACTCCTTTTTGAAAAATATTAGCTATTCAGTATTCCTTCCAGCTCAACAAAAATTGGCTCTATGTCGGTAGGTAATCACACGTTCAGACAGCTACCCGGACAGGTTCAGTGGAGGTGATGAATAGGTACAAAACTATTGGGAAACGATTCTTCAGGATGAATCGTTACTTCTTGTTTTTATAGGGGAGACCCTACACGAAAGAATATACCGGGAAGTCCTGGTGACGTCAATGAATTGTCTATCTACGTGGTGTTGATTGAACTCGAAAAGCAGTTATTTTTTCCTTTTCTTGCGAATATAAGGGGGCACATACATGCCATCCAACACAGCTAAATCGAGGATGCTAGGTGGCAACTCTTCGGGTATGTGATTGGCATAGCCGTTGATCCAATTGGCTACTGTCTGGTGATTAACTTCCAATATGCGCCCAATCTCACGTAAACTCACACCTTCTTGATGCAAACCCAACGCTTGTAATCGCACTTCTTCGTCGTAACCACGTTCAATTGGTTCGGGGGTATATCGACAGCCACATACTTTGCAACGAAAACGTTGGCTACCAGCATTTGTGCAGCCATCTTTTACCTGAGAATGTTTTATTTGACATTTAGGACAAGACATGCTGATTACAATATCGTTATTAAGATGGCAACGATGAATAAAGCGAAGGCAATTATTATGGGCACCAGGTTTTGTTGAATAATCAGTTCGAGTGACGACACGGCCGTTTCTCCTCGACCGCGTGGTGGTAAAGTGTTCCCAATTAATGCCTGCCAAAATTCGTTTACAGAATCAGGTCGGTTATCAGGATGCATTTCCATTGCCCACAAGATAGCTTTGGCAACCCGATGTGAAATGTTGTCGTTTATCGTGCACGGATCGCGTAAAATATGTGGGTTCAAAAAACGCGCTTTTGCATCTGGTGGTGGGAAATCAGTGAGCAGATGGTACAATGTCGCACCTAAAGCGTAAATATCAGTGCGAACATCGGTATGGCTACCTTCACCACCATATTGCTCCAGAGGTGTGTATAATACGGTACCACGCCCTTGCACGACAGTAATTGTACGGCTATCGTCAGGAGCTAGTTGCTTGACAAGACCGAAATCTACGAGTTTAATGCGGTTATCGGGTGTGAGTTTAATATTGGATGGCTTAATATCACGATGTAACACAGGCGGATCCTGACGATGAAGGTAAGCAATGGCGTCAAAGATTTGTTCTGCCCAAGACATAACGATATGTTCTTCAAGAAAACGGCCGTCTTCGTGACTCGCACGCAATATTTGTTGCAGATCTTTTCCAGGTACAAAATCCATAACCAAGTAATCATGCCCCTCTTCGGTAAAAAAGTCAGAAACTTTGGGCAAATTAGGGTGGTCTAAACGCGCCAGGATACTGGCCTCTTTTAAAAATTGTTGATGGGATTGGGCCCGTGCTGCCGGAGTTGCTTGTGGATCAGGCGGCACCTCTTTGATCGCACATAAACGGCCAGGAAGACGCATATCTTCAGCCCGATAAACGTTTCCCATGCCGCCCTGACCAACAATTTTGGTGAGTTGGTATCGTTCGCGTAAAATAGTACCGTTTTGGTGTGCTACTAACATTGACATTGATTATATCAAAAGTATGAAAGTGTGTAAGGAATTATGGACGAACAACCAGTTTTAATCATGCGCGAAGGCGAACTTACCGGACAACGGTGGGTTATCAATAAAAATGAATTTATCATTGGCAGAGGTGGTGATTGTGATTTGACCTTGCCTGAACGTCAGGTGTCGCGTCAGCACGTGAAGATCGTGCGCACAGACGGCCGTTACTTCCTGCACGATCTAGGCAGTAAAAACGGAACTCACTTGAACGGTGAGCCATTCACTGGCACAATCGCACTGCAAGATGGTGACGAAATTCAAATTGCTCTAGCGGTGAAATTATTCTTCATCGGCACAGGCGCAACCATGCCCCTGACTTTTGACCCTCCGCAACCTGAAAAACCGCTCGTTATCGACGAGTCACGTCGCACTGTGGTCATTCGGGGCAAAGATTTATCCCCCCCACTTTCCCTGGCACAGTTCCGCTTGCTCAAATTGTTATTTGATGCCAATGGGGCTGTTTGCAGCCGCGATGAAATTGTGAACGTGGTTTGGCCAGGTACAGAAGGCATAGGCGTCTCCGAACAGGCCATTGATGCCTTAGTACGCAGATTACGTGATCGCCTGTTGGAAATCGACGAACATAATTATGTTGTCACTGTACGTGGTCACGGATTCCGCCTTGATAATCCTGTGAAGCGAGACAATAAGTAAAGAGTAAGTAAGCATCCGCAGATAAGTTTGTAGTAACGATTTTAATCGTCCAGACCGCTGAAGCGGTTACTACAAACAAAAACGGGAAGTTATTTTTAGACGATCACTAAGAAGTAGGAGCCAAACTTCTTACCCCTGCTCCCTACTACTTACGCTTCTATATCCGCGCACGCACCAATGCCTTCAATTCACCAACACGGTCACTCAACTCCGGTTGGCCGGAGGATTGAACTTGGTCTTGCAGCAAATCAATTATCTTCAACAGATCTTCATTAACCATCTGCTGGTTTTCATCCAGGATACGATTTTGCTCTTCTACTGTTTCGGCGCGCACTAATTGATTGATCAGCTGAATTTCGGGTGGCGACTGACTTTCAATCTGCTGCATCAAAATTTCCTGAACACGATTTAACGCTTGAAAACGTACCAGATTGTTGGTCTGTTCCGCGTGACCCATTTCAGCTTGCAACACATACATGAAGGTATCATCAATTTTGCTGCTGTTAGCAGCAACGGCCGTTTCCAAATTATCCGCCGCTAAAATCGCTTCCAATGTTTGTTTTGCCGCAGCCAACATCTGTTGTGACTGCTCGCGCATATCGGATTGCAGTTGCAACAACTCATCACGCAGCGAGGTCAAGCGTGCAGCCGCTTTTTGATCGCCAGCCATGTTTTGTTTTTCGATTTCGGCCGTTAAGCCACTAAAGAATTCGTAATCCATCGCCTGAACGCCCGCCTGAATGATGGTCATGACAGTTTCAGGATCATTCTGATTTTTGAGGACATGGCGCAGCAAAACCATCGACGAAAGCCCTTCTGCCTTGGCATCACGGCTAAAAGCATGCATGGCAATATTCCGTTTTTCGACTTCGCGACCAACGGCCGTTTCTGTCATCAACTTAGCCTGTAAATTCACCATCTTGATCAAGCTGGCATTATCATTCATTTGTCCCGCCTGTTCAACATAGGATTTCAGCATGGCAAAGAAAGTTTCATCAATCTCACGGCTGCGTTCCTTAATCAAATAATCTTGCACATCCCCATCAGCATTAATTAAGGTATTCAGCAATTCCGCTTGCTTTTTTTGGCGTGCGATCATCTCTTTCGTAATACCTTCTGTCTCAAGCACATTTTCCATGAAAGTCTGCATACTGAGCACATTTTGAGGCTGGAACATATAAGCACGGCGTTGTTCAGCCGGTGTACTTTCCATCACCGCACGCGTAAGTTGACCCACATAAGCCTCACGCTGCATCTGATCCATAGGCAATTCTTGTGGGATATACACCATAAACAATTCATGTGCTGGATCGTGATAAATCATCGCCGAAGCGATTTGGCCCGATGCCCCACAGCTTGGGCATTGGGCGACATTGAGCTGCCCAGATAGTAGCATTTGTTTTAGTTCCGGCTGCCGTCCCACATCAATGATTTGATGAACTTCAGCCGCATAGGGTGTGCCACATTGGGGGCAGTTTATTTGTGTTTGCATTAAATCTCCTTGATTAGTCGATTACTCTAGTAATTTTTAATTCACGGAGTTTCTCTGAGATTTGGGAGATTCTGATAGTTTGAAACCCAGTAATGGGGCAAATATATGCTTGCCCACATTAACAATCTTTTTTCTCCAATTTCCTCTGTGTAACTCCGTGTGATTTTCAATCTCAATCTTTGGGAAGAGAGAATGTGAAGGTTGTGCCGAGGGCGTTACGCTCTTCGTCACTGTTATTATGGAACCAGATACGGCCGTTATGTGCCTCAACAATCGCTTTAGATAAAAACAAACCTAAACCAGTGCCTTCGGTTTTGCGGCTGAGCGCATTATCCAGACGTGCAAACTTCTGAAAAATCCGGTGTTGTTCATGCGCTGGTATGCCAATACCTCTATCACGTACCGCTACAGTGACATGTTCAGGATAAACTTCACCTTTAATTAATATATTGCCACCATCCGGTGAATATTTAATTGCATTGCTCACCAAATTGTTAAGTACCTGGGTTAAGCGGCGTTCATCCCCAAAAATCGTGGGGAAATCCTCATCAAAATAAACCGAAATTTGATGCTTGTGACTTTGACGGCCTAATTTTGTAGCAACACTGGCCGCAAGCTTAGGCATAAATACATCATCGCTCAATTCCAAACGGAATGTACCCGCTTGTAAACGCGATACTTCCAATAAACTGTCAATCAAGTCAGTCAGATTGTCCGCCTCTTCTTCAATCACAAGCAGGGATTCTTCCAATATTTCTGGTGACCAATTGGCATCTTGCCGTCTTAATGTGCCGGCGTACCCCTTAATGATGGATACAGGCGTTTTCAATTCATGACTGACTACCGATATGAACGTTTTTTGCAGTGCCTCTTCTTCGCGGTAACGGGTTAGGTCGCGCACATTGGCAATGATGTCGGTCATACGGCCGTTTTCATCCAACAACGGCGCATAACGCACCCCCAAACTCACACGGTCTCGTCCTTGAAAACAGTCACCACGCAAGCACATGATGTCACCTTCAACAAAGAGATGTGCCGCACCAGGCAAAGGCCACCCATTATCTAATGCCGCATCCAAATCAGTTTCAGTCTTCAGCGTGAGCCAATGAAAAATCTCGTTATGATAACGACCAATTGCTTCATCAGCAGACCAACCCGTTATATTACTCAATGCCTGATTAAACACGGTGATGCGTAAGGCAGCATCCAAAATCATGACACCATCGCCGCTATATTCTAAAATCGCATCGAGACGCTGCTTTTCCTGATTAACTTGGGCATATAAACGCGCATTTTTTACTGCAATCGCGGCTTGATTAGCAAAACTGCGTAACAAATTGACTGCATCATTGGCAAAATAGTAATTGCCCGATTGGAATACATATATCAACCCGGTAAGCTGCCGGCCACTGCTCATGGGTAAGCGGATGACTTGAGTGAAATTAATTTCCGATGAATCAGCGATCTGGTGAAGCCGGCGCATCAACTCAGGAAAGGCTTCACGCTCATTTTCTTCAGTATAGGGCATGTCGCGCAGCAGTGGTGCAAAATGGTCAACCAGGTGTGCTGGAATGCCATACACTGAAGCAACACGAAATGTGCTGCTTTCCGGCTCAACCAAAGCGATCATACCAGCTTTACCAGCCACCAACTCCACGGCTGAACGCAAAATTAGCTGCAACAAATCATGCAAATCTAATTCGGCCGTCATCGCCCGGCTAATCGCTAATAAATATTCTCTTTGCAGAATGCGTGCATCTACTAATGCTCTTGCCATATCTCGCCACACTTTGTCAAAATTTGTGTGTAACCCACACGATTTCAACAAACAGGTTATGCCTGTATACCAAATCTTGAACTATACTCAATCACTCTATGATTTACATTAGTAGCAAAAAACGGCCGTTTCTTGATTGAAACGGCCGTTGCTTTAATTCATACCATTCAAGGCAGTAAAAGAACTATTTGATCCTACAACTCCACACTTTTGGGATCAACACCAGCCGCCTTAAGTGCCTTATTAAATGCCGATTTCGCTTTGGAATTGGCAATCCGCGCTGCACGTTTTTCATCTGGCGACATCTCATCGGTGATTTCAGTCAAATCCGGCGGGTCAATGCCCAAAGCAGCCAAATCAACTGTACCACCAGTTGTCGGAGTTGGTGCTGCTGGTGCTA
>JAGRDI010000421.1:0-4278 GCA_020432765.1 Anaerolineales bacterium
TGCGCCGCCTTTTGCGCGATACCCACGTAGACAGACATGATCAGCGGCATAGCCACGGTGAGGACGACGTTCCAGACGCCATGATACGCACCGCGTGGTCGACTGAGGGCAATCGCTTTATCTGGAATAAACACGTTTTCAAACTTAATGGCGTGTGATCCAGTCCCGCGCATGCCCAGAGCCTCCCAATTCTCGATCAATGAAACCCCTTCGCTGACTAGAGGCACTGCAAAATGCAGCACATGCCAGTCGCCACTTGGATCTTCGTAGGGTGCGCTGGTGACGGCAATGCCGCCGTCGGCCGATTGGCTGGCAAACTGTTTGACCCCGCTAAACAGATAACCACCCTCTGTTGGCGTCATCGTACCATTGGATTCCAGCCAATCGCGTGCCCCGGTGCTGATCAGAACGGGTTGTTGGTCGGCGACTTTTTGTAAAAAACCGCTCACATCCTGCCCTTTTTTGTGTTTGAAAACATTTGCGGCGACGAGATGCTGGTGCATGGAATGTGCCAATGCGGTGGAACTGCTGTAATGGGCCATAACGCGCAAGATGTCGCTCATTTCCGCAAATGTCACATCACCGCCGCCAAACTCAGCCGGCACCAGCGCCGCAAAGAAACGGTGTTCTCTCAGCTTTACGTAGTTATCACTGACAAAGGCATCTGTCCCGTCAGATTGCTGGTCGCAGGTGCTTAACTGCTCACCCATTTTTGCGATCAAATCAAGCCATGGGTTGGAACGGCCGTTTTCACTCTGTTTGAATTCTGTTTTCATTAATCTGTTCATGATCGCCTCTTTTGAATTGAATATGTCTAGAAGACTGTCGAAAAAGTTCAGCATAAGATTGTTTGCCACGAATTCACGCGAATTTTCACTAAACACGGTCCTAATTCGCGTAAATTTGTGTTAATTCGTTGCTAAGTTTTCTTTGTCCGACAAACTGCTAGTAACTGGTCGGAGAACCCCATTTTGTAGCCGAGGTATCCCTACCTCGCCATGGGGAAACGCGGTAAGAAACTGCGGCTACTCGGGCATAGGCAGTACGCCCAATTGCTGCAATCGGCTGACGCCGTCTACCATCAAGAGATGCTCAACCATCTTGCCATCTTCATATTTGACGTAATGGACTTCATACCACGTCAGCTTCCTGCCAGTTGCCTCGACTCCGGCCAATTCTCCAACCGGGAACTTTTGGGTGTGCGTTCCAGTCACCGTTCCCCAGAAGACGACACGATCACTTTCTGCGACCATATCTTCATCGCTCACCGAGAAATGGTAGTCAGGAAATGCTTCCCGGAAAGGTTTCATTTCCGATGTTGACTCATTGTGGGCTTCTGGTGAAGGTGAGAATTCGTGCAGTTGATTTTCCCAATCAGCGCTGTTCAAAGCTTTTAACATTTGTTTCGTACGTGTTTTGGTTTCTTCAGGTGACATATTTCGCTCCTTTAGACGAAAGGCGGAAGACATAGGACAAATCAAACGGTCATTTGTCCTTCGTCCTCGGTCAAAATACTAAATCAATACCGAACATTACCTTACTGTTTGAGAGTGATAATCAAAGTATAGTGGTTTAGCGTCACCACAACGTCACCACTTTCACTTTTCTGTTGCCAAAAGTGTGACAATTTCCCATAATTTAGTTATGCCAAAGCTCGATCTTTCATTCCTGGGTGGATTTCAGGTGCTGCTCGACCAGCGGCCGCTCACCCGCTTCCGCTCGGCGAAAAATCAGGGTTTGCTGGTTTATCTGGCTTGCAACAGCGACAAACCAATCTCACGCGAAACGCTGGCTGCGCTTTTTTGGCCAGAAGCGTCCGAGAAAGATGCCCGGCACAATTTGCGTCAGGCACTTTATCGTGTTCGAAGATTGTTGAATAGCAGCGATGAAGCCTTTTTGCTCATTAATCGTCAAACCGTGCAGTTCAATGCAACGGCCGACTATCTATTGGATGTGGAACAGTTCACAACGGCCGTTGATGCCAACAATTTAGCAGAGGCGGTAGAATATTACGCCGGTGATTTGCTGCCAGGATTCTCGTGCAGCAGCGAGCCATTCGAGGTGTGGCTGCGCGGCCAACGCGAATATCTGCATCAACTGGCGCTGGAAGCGATGCTGCAAGCTGCCGAGGACGGTTTACAGGCGGGGGATTATAATGCTGTCGTGGTTATGGCACAGCGCCAACTCGTGCTTGAACCGTGGCGCGAACCGGCACACAGGCAGTTGATGCAAGCGCATGCCCTGATGGGCGACCACAGCAGCGCGTTGGCTCAGTTTGAGCGCTGCCGCAGAGAACGCGGAGGTTTTCTCCTGTATCTATCTCTGCGTTCTTTGCGTCCTCCGCGGTTTTATAAGTTTTATCAGTTAACCAGCTAGTAAAACCATAAATTATCATCTCTATGCGGAAGGTGAAGGTTTGGGTGTCGAAGTTGGTATGACTGTAGCAGTTGGGCTGGGACCAGGCGTTGGAGTAGTCTCGATTGTGGCGGTTGGACTGGGCCTAGGTGTATCAGTAATCGTAGGCGTAATATATATCCTCAATATGATTGGAAAGTAATCTGAATCAACCGGCGTTGATATTGTTTGTAATGTGGCTGTAGCGGATATAGTATCTGCTTCTAATATCCGGCTGAGAGGAATATGTATAGAGAAAAAATATAAACTAAACACAATAAGTGTTATTAAAGGCACAATTTTTCCTGCAATTCTATCTTTCATATATGTTCCCCTATATTCATTAGACCAGTATGAACTCAATACAATACCTTTACCTACTGGTCTAATGGTCACATGAATTTATTCTTCTTCTATTGGCGGGTCAGGTAGTGGTAGTGGTGGCAAGGGAGTGGGTACTGCATGTGGATTTTCCATTGTAACCCAAGGGGCAAAATCCAAACGCCGACTTTCGAATCCTAATCTTTTAGCCACTATTCGGTATGAGAACTCTGCGTTAAGATCGTTTGTATCAGTTCTGGCACGAATCTCAAAATTTCTAGGCGTCCGTTGACTTACAAATATTTCTGCATCACCGTATACCTGAATAAACACATGATAATCTTCATCCAAGTTTACTGTTTCGGCATATACAGGATCGATGTCAACCAATGCATGTCCATCAACCAGTTGGCCAAAACCATAATCAGTAAACCATACCTCAGTGGATTCTTCATTATACAGTAGGCGGTCCCCATCGCTGGTCGGAACTACTGCACTCTTAGTGCCGCCTTGTACGAGTAATGCATTTTTTCCCGCAGCGGACGAAATCCATACGCCATGTCCAGATGAATGAAATTGTGCACCGTAACCATTTAATGCACTATTAAATCCAGCATAAGCGCTTCCAACGCCACTACTTGAATAATTTCGTCCATATACAGCCGAATTTGATCCTGTTCCATATGTTTCCCCATAAACCCCAACCCCATTAGACGAGTAAGCCAATCCTCGTACACCATTTGCACTCCCTGAAGTGTTATTGTTGTATCCAAAAACACCCGAGGATCCAGATGCAGTGGACACACTCTGCCCACTAACGCCAGAAGTTGCCCCGGAACTGCTCGCTGTATATCCATGAACCCCCCGGCCCGAGCTGGAAGATGATTTCCCCTCAACGCCAATTGAAACACCAGAACTAGAAGTAGCATGACCCCATATACCTCGACCAGAGATAGAGGCGCTTTCTCCCCATAAACCGGTGACCGCACCATTAGAACCTGTGTGGATCCATTTTGAACCAAAGATTCCAGCACTATTTGAGGCCGTTTGTCCCCAATGATCAACTAGGGGATGGCTGGCAGCAGCTGCAACAGCCAAAACAGCCATCGCAACAATTATTACACCTAAAATCTGTTTTTTTGACATGTTAAGCTCCTCTGATTATGTGACTCTATCACATAGATCAATAAAAACGCATGATACAAAAAACGTAACCGTTCACCCCAGAGGTGCCTGGCACTTTCATTTGGGAAATTTTGTGCTTGATGCTCTAGAAAAAGTGCCTTGCACCTGAACGCTTACCAAAAAACAAACAACCATAAAACGAAAAAGGTCTACGCCAGCTAATACACCTCCTTTTCTTTGCTTGCATAAAGCAAGCAGTGATCAGGAGTTAATCAGAACAGATGGCTATTGAAAAAATAGGCTGGTTGGCTTGTAATAATTTTAGCGGCTTAACCCGATTTAATGTTTGATAAATGTGGCGGATTGATTCTTAAGCATAATGTTTGCTCCCAAAAACATAAAAACATAAGCTATTAAATGGACATCATGGAACTACAT
>JAGRDI010000421.1:4301-4911 GCA_020432765.1 Anaerolineales bacterium
CCCCCCCCCCCTTTTTTGTCAATATGCGAAGCATAAATCTATAAATTTTATTAAAAACTTGTGAGTATGTACTATAACACGACTGAATTCTAATTTTCTAATATCTGGAAACTATCAGTAACTAAAAGCGTATTTGAATCCACCCCTCACGCTTGCGCAACTTCCTCAAACCGCCAGATTTGGTCGGGCAAGTCTGACGGATGGCTGTCGGCCGGTAGACGACTGGGCAAACTGACTTGCAATCTGTCGGCCCAGCGGGCGATATGAAAAACGTGCCAGCTGATCAGTGGCGCGGTGGTGCTTGGTGGCTTGGTAAGCATCTCGTCGCTTAGATCTTGCACAAGCCAGAGAATTGCCTGATGTGTCCAAGCGATTCCATCGACGAACGAGGCGGCTATTTTATTGGTCATATTTGTCCTCCAAAAATGTGATTAGCAGTAATGTAATCACTTGTTAAGATTGATATTCAAATGATAAGAGTCAAACTTCACCGCAACGTCACCACTTTCACTTTATTGTTGCCAAAAGTGTGACAATTTCCCATAATTTAATCATGCCCACGCTCGTTCTTTCATTTCTCGGTGGATTTCAGGTACTGCTTGACCAGCAC
>JAGRDI010000422.1 GCA_020432765.1 Anaerolineales bacterium
GGCAGCGAATCCAACGGCACAAGGTACTTAAAAGCGGTCTAATGGTTTGTAAAATACAAACCATTCAAGGGGAAAGGGATGCTTATGTTCTGCGTGTCGATCTCGTGCCGCTGTGGTTGACTGGAATCAGCACACGCAGCATTAAAGATTCAGACACACGCGAGAAATTAGAGCGCTTTCAAACTGAGGCGGCCAAGGTCCTGTGGGAAGCCTTTCAGGATGGACGCCTAACAGCCGATCCGCTTTTCTCTGAATTGCTGCAGCAAACCGATTCTGAAGCAGTACAAGCCTACAAGTTATTTGAAGGACTGCTGAAACTGGCGCGTAATCAAATCATTTTAGAAGCTCGAATTGATCAACACGACCAAACCCTGGTAGATTACGGCCGTCGGTTGGAAACAATTGAAGCCGATATGGGGCAGGCCGATCGACACATTACTGAAAGTCAGGCCACACAAATAAGTCAGGCAATTAGATCGATTGCATTGGTAATGTCCAAGGCATCTGGCCAGAATGAATACGGCCGTTGCTGGGGCGAATTTTACCGCAAGTTTGGCGTATCAAAATACCGACATTTACCAACTGCCAAATTTGATGAAGCAATTCGTTTCCTAGATGAGTGGCATCAATCATTAGTGGGTGATTCACCGTTCTAACGCAGATCATTGTGTAAAGATTTATTAATGATACGGGCAAATACGGCCGTTATCCAGCATAATACAATCAGTAATGTATGAATTCTGTTTACGGCCGCTTTTCTAAACGCGGCCGCAATTAAGCAGTCAACGAGGAGCTAAAAATGACTCATAATCGTAAATTAATTTTCCCACTAAGTATTTTATTTGCTATTGTTGGCCTGACCGCAATTGTATTTTTGGTACGCGCCAATCCTGACCAACTGCTGCATCAATCTGCACGCTTAATGTATGAAGCCACTGACGGCCATGCTATTGTCAGCATTGAAATTGACATGGAAGATAATTCCAACAGCGGTACCATTGAGGCATGGGGGCAGCGTAATGTTGGCCCAGAAGGCGAACCGGCCTTTCGTGTTGAAGTCCTCGAAACAAGCAAACCTGAAGCTGCCGGCGTCATTGCAGTAAGTGATGGCTCCCAATTCTGGCTCTGGAATCCACAGAAAAACACAGTTTATGTGGGCACGGCCGCTGAGATGGAAGCTGCCATGCAAGCCCACCATGCCGATTATGTAGACGGAAGCCCGCATCCAATGGATGAGTTTGGCGATTATGCCCCCGCTGAAGATTTTGAGATGCCCGAAACTCCCGAAGAAGCAGTCGATAAACTGCTTGAGTATTTCACAGCCGAACTAGTCGGCACAGAAGACGTTGAAAACACACCCGCCCAAAAAATCCGCCTCATTCCCATCCCAGAACAGATGCCTGATGAAGTGCGTGCTAACGGTGGCTTTGTGAATGTCTGGCTGCGCAGTAGTGACACGGCTCCACTGGCAGTTGAATATGCGGAAGGTGCGATTGGCTATGCGAAGATGACGGTTTCACAACTAGAATTAAATCAAGGCATTGACACTGCCTTGTTTACTTTTGAGATTCCAGCAGGAGCCGAGGTTGTCAATATTGCTGATTTGGAACCACCATCACCCATGAGTGCTGAAGAAGCGGCTGCGGCCGTTGATTTTGAAATGCTCACACCTGATTCGCTGGCCATTTCAGCCCGGTTGGTTGATATTGTCGAGATGCGCGGTGCCCTGGTGCAGCAATATCGCCTGCCCAATGACGGCCGTTTCACGATTGCCCAAGGTCCTGAAAACGCCGCGCCCATGTCAATCGAAGAAAGCGAAGCCGTTACCGTGCGTGGCACGACCGGCAATCTGATGACAGATGAAGGTGGGCAGCGTACTCTGTTATCCTGGTCTGAAAACGGCCAAACCTTCTGGATTGGCGGCGATTTATCCGCCAAACAAGCGCTTGAAATCGCTGAATCTTTGCAGTGATTACATGTCCAGGTAGATAAAATTTTTCGCCACGAATTTCACAAATTAGAGCTGTTAATTCGTGAAATTCGTGGCAGATTTTATCTCTATCAAACAAAATTTCCCCCATGACTAAAACAATTCGTCTCGAAAACCTGGAACGACGCTTCCAGCGTGGTGAAATGTCTGTACAGGCGTTAAAAAACATCAATCTCACTGTTGAAGAGGGTGAATTTGTCGCGCTAGTTGGTCCTTCTGGGTCTGGTAAATCGACTTTGCTGAATTTATTAGGCGGGCTCGATCATCCATCTGCTGGTGAATTGTGGCTTGATGCTATTCCTCTGCATACTGCCGGTGAAAAAGAGCGCACAACCCATCGCCGCGACCGTGTCGGTTTTATTTTTCAAAGTTTCAACTTACTACCGCGGCTGACAGCTTTAGAAAATGTGGCTGTGCCGCTTATGCTGGCGGGGGTTGAGCGCGAAGAACGCGAAAAACGCGCCGTAGAACTACTGCAATTGGTCGGCTTATCAAATAGACTGGATCATTATCCGACTGAATTATCTGGAGGTGAGCAGCAGCGCACGGCCGTTGCCCGCGCCCTTGTTCACCAACCAGTCCTGATTCTAGCTGATGAACCCACTGGCAATCTCGATTCCAAAACGGGTGCGGAGGTCATGAACCTCTTGCGTCGACTAAATGGAACTCAAGGCATTACCCTCATCGTTGTCACCCATGACAGCGAAGTTGCCGCCTACGCTGACCGCATTGTCCATTTGCGTGATGGTGAAATTGTCAAAATCGAGGCAAATAAGATAGAAACGGCCGTGCCTGAATCAGTCAATTTTTCCCCTGCTCCATTAACAACACATAACGGTTTGCGTTGGACCGATATTGTACGTTCAGCCGCTCAAAATCTTGGTCGCCGCCCCGTACGCAACATCCTAACTGCTGGCGGCGTACTGATTGGCATTGTGACATTGGTAGCAATGGTATCTTTTGGTGTCGGTGTGCAGCGCGAAGTACAACGCAATTTTGAAACTATTGGGCTGGAAAATATTTTCGCCAGTCCACTTTATGAAGAAGGAGACGGGTTTGATCCCTTTGCTGCACTTGAACCAGCCACGCCAATTACCCCAGCCGTTGTAGAAGCCATACGCGAATTGCCTGGTGTAGCCGCAGCATCTCCAGAATTGAGCTTACCACGCGGCATGGAGATGCGTTTGCGTCGCAGTGACCAAACAATACCTGTGCGCCTTACAGAAGGTGGAGAGAGTCGTTTTAGCTTCGGTAATGTCAATCAGATTATTGCAGGTGAAGATATTGCAGAAGGGGATTCTAGCGGCACCGTACTATGGGCAGGTCTGGCCGATAAAATTCTGGCGCCAGATGAAACCTATGCAGACTTAATTGGCACAACAGTGCAAATAAATTTGCAATTGCCGCGTGGTGAAACAGAAGATTTTCCGACGACCATCATCGGCGTACGGGATAGTTTTGGTAGTCGCACGCTTAACCTGGGTTTAGATGAACGCATTCGTATGAAAACCTGGTGGTTTGGCCAACCCAATCTGCTGGAAGATGAAGGCTATGATATGGTGACAGTGCGTGCAGATGATTTAACGGCCGTTGCCGACGTCATCACTGGCTTAGAAGAACTCAACTTGCGCACTCAATCGTTGGATACCATTCTCGATGTAGTCAACCAAGTGTTGTCATTGATGCAAGCGTTATTAGGCTCAGTGGGCGCATTGGCCCTACTTGTCGCGGCATTAGGTGTCGCTAATACGATGATGATGGCAATTTATGAACGCAC
The DNA here is from genome assembly GCA_020432765.1 of Anaerolineales bacterium. Lineage (GTDB taxonomy): Bacteria > Chloroflexota > Anaerolineae > Promineifilales > Promineifilaceae > JAACFF01. Next base: position 3,768 of record JAGRDI010000422.1, read on the forward strand.
GCGTGAAATCGGTGTTTTGAAAGCCTTAGGCGCTTCGCGTGGTGAAATTCGGTCACTGTTTACAATGGAAGCGGCCTTTATCGGTCTGCTCGGCGGCTTTTTTGGTTTGCTGGCCGGCGCGTTATTAGGCCGTATCGTTGATTGGATCGCCCATCGCTATTTGATCAGCGAAGGTGTAACTGGTGTCGGGGTCTTGTCGATTGTGCCGCCCTGGTTAGCCATTGGTGCGTTGGTTTTTGCTGCATTGATTGGCATACTTGCGGGACTGTATCCGGCTGCACGTGCGGCGCGGTTAGACCCCGTAACCGCGTTGCGGCATGAATAAATGCCGTTTGCTCGACACTTTCTAGAGCGCCCGTACTACGCAAATGCATGAGATATACAATACCTACTATTAGCATTCGTAGCAAACGTAGGGAAACAGTTAGTTAAATATACGCGAAGCGGCCAGACTATCAACTAACAATCTGTGATAATACAATCAACTTACACAAAACGTTGAGGAAACAGTCATGTTAGCAAATCTAGACCAAACACAACCAACCAGCCCCGTTGCGATTCCTTCAAAAGGTCGGCGTCCAGGCATTACGGCCGTTGCACTCATTTCTGGTGTTGGTCTATTTTTTGGTTTGCTCTTCCTGCATATCCCCCTCCTCGCAGCCAGTGGCATCGCCTTTTTGACAAGCGGCGGATTGCTCATTGGTAATACATTGCTGCGGCAATCTTCGTCGCCACAAGCATCAGCCTGGGAACAAGCTTTTTTAGGGCAAGCCACGGGCTTAGTCGGCCTCGTTCTACTCATCCTTTCCTTAATCTAATGGCCAATAGCCAACGATCAATTGACGATTAGCCATTAATCATTTTTTCACCCCACTAATATAAATCTTATAAATCCTTGACATTTATGACGCAATGCGTTATAGTTTTGTTCATCGCTTGACGCATCGCGTCATAAAGCACAAACAAGAGAACATTCCTAAAAGCAGGAAGATAATATAAGTACTAAAAAGGTGAACAAAATGGCTGAAAAATTACAAGCTGTGCAAGAACAAGCACAAAACGTTTATGGAAAAGTATATGGCACCGCCCACAAAACTTTCTTAGCTGGTGTTGGTATGATGGCTTGGGCACAAGATGAAATCGTTGATTTATGGGTGCATGGGAATGAATTTGCCGACAAACTCGTCGTACGTGGCGAAGAAATCAGTAAGGTACGTCAGGCACAAATCAATGAACTAATCGAAAAAAATCAGGCGCAAGTAAAAGATGCCGCCAATAAAACGACTGAAACCTTCGACAAATATTCCGAGCAAGTATTGACCCGTGTCAATGTTAAATTGCCAACAGTTGAGGATTTGGATGTATTGAATAAGAAAGTCGCAACCCTGAGCCGTAAACTAAACAAAACTGCCAAAGAACAGCAAGAAGTTCTGATCGATTTGGATGCAAAAGTCACCAACATCGACAATAAATTAAATGCAGTTTTAGAAGAAAAAGCAGTTGCCTAAACACAACTTCTGATAAATTTGAAACAAAAAAAGAACTTGCCAAACTTGGCAAGTTCTTTTTTTGTCGATTTGTCGCAAAACAAAACAAAGTGCGTTATACTCATTGGTGAAGAGTGAAATTTATATTTTCTTAAAGTTTTTTTGCCAAATTTATTGGATTTATCAAACTTGCTGGGCAAAAAAACCCCATACTTTTAAGAAAGCTCCACATTTAATGACACACATACACACGACCGATGCTGATACGGCGCGTTTGCAACATCAGCTTGAAGTCCAAAGTCACATAATCGAAGAAACCTTGCGGCAATACGGCCGTTCACATATGGAAATAACCGGTGGTTATGTCGAGCATAATTTTTTGCGCTACGACATTCCAGGAGCGGCCGTAAACGGTTCTTCACAACTGCTTGAAAGTGAATTAGCACATCGCTTAGGGGTTGCCGTCACCATTCAAAACCATATCAATCAACTCTCTATAGAAGTATCGCGATCCCGACCAGCAGTCGATTTATTTACACTCCTTACGCGCAACCATCTTGTCGAAAACAGAGCTTTAACCGGCGTATTAGGACTTAATGCGCATGGAAAAGTGCTAAAACTAGATTTATCAGAGCCGGGTCATGTGTTAATCTCAGATCCATTGAGCCGTGGCAAGTCGAGCTTAGTCAGGTCGTTGGCGGTCTCACTCGCACTTGTCAGCCGACCCAGCCAACTGCAATTTGTGTCAATTGGTAATCCAAAAAACAATAGCTTAAGCCACCCAACTTTTTTACCGCAATCCTATTTATTGTACCCCATTCAAACTGAAACGAATCAAATCATAGAGACCTTAAAGCAGATAGCTGCAAAACTAGCGTATCCAAGTGCCAACGGCCGTTCGCGCCCGCATATTGTCATTTTTTGGGATGATATCGACTTCCATCTGGAAAGAGGTAAGTTTGAGCTTTTAGCGGCTCTCAAGCGGGTGTTAGCCCACAAAGAAGATGTCACGTTGATCATGACAACACGCCATCCACAGAATCTGATGCTTACTTATTTGCAACGTTTTATTCAGACGCGAATTAGCGGCGAAGCAGTACCGCGTGCAAACAAGAACAATTGGCAAGGTGCGTTTAGCTTGTCGCAATCTAAACATCCGGGCATCCAACATTTCCAAGCAGCCTATGCCGACCCTTATGATTTGAGCTTTATTTTCAAACGCTTGCGCGAAAACGGCCGTAATCGTCCCCCACAAATTCTCCCCCCCATCAGTAACACACGACTCAATATCTAACTTCTCAAGAATCTGCATTTACACAAAAAAACGCGCCAAACTTTCTGTAAACGGTGGGTAAGCAACCCCTTTTTCAGTAATGATTGCAGTCACATACTTTGCAGGCGTTACATCAAAGGCCGGATTACCTACCTCGATGCCATCCGGTGTAATTTGCCAATCGCCAGCATGAGTAATCTCAGTTGACGGCCGTTCTTCAATTTCAATGCCATCACCACTAGATGTTCCCATATCAATTGTCGAAGTCGGGGCAGCTACATAAAATGGCACACCGTTTTCATGCGCAACAACGGCCAGGTTATAGGTGCCAATTTTATTGGCCGTGTCGCCGTTGGCGGCGATACGGTCTGCGCCCACTACACAAAAATCGACACCTTGCGTGCGCATGTAATAGCCGGAAGCACCATCAGCAATCACTTTAAACGGCACGCCTAACTGTTGTAATTCCCATGCTGTCAAACGGCCGCCTTGCAGCCGCGGACGTGTTTCATCAACCAGCACATTAATATTTTTGCCTGCCTCGTGTGCCGCCCGAATCACACCCAAAGCGGTGCCATAATCGACCGTTGCTAAGGTGCCGGTGTTACAATGGTGAATTGCGGTGGCATTTTCGGGTACTAAATCAAGTGCATTTTGGCCTAATTGGCGGTTGATGGCTGCATCTTCGGCTGCAATCGCTTTGGCTTCGGCAACGGCCGCTTCCCGCAAACCAGCCACATCAGTCAACCTCGGATCATCTAAACGCGCCAACATACGATCCACAGCCCAAAAAAGGTTAACGGCCGTGGGTCGCGCCTGGCGCAGCGTATCGGCGGCCGTTGCCAGATCGACACGCACAGCAGCTACATTTTCGCCCTCAGATTGCAAACTTGCCAACGCCATGCCATAACCCGCTGCCGCTCCAATTGCCGGCGCGCCGCGAATCACCATATCACGAATCGCCGTCGCCACCTCGCGATAATCCGTATAATCATTGTAGATTGTCTCATGTGGCAGTTTGCGCTGATCGATCATGCACACAACACCGTCATCTAACCATGCAATTGTAAAATAACTCATCAAAAATTCCTCCAAATAAAAATCCACGGATTAACAAGCTACACAAATTATATAATCAAATCTGTGTAAACTGTCCAATCTGTGGATCGAAACAACAGCGAATAGAGGCAGGAATGAATTTGAAATGTTGAAAATGCGTTCCAACTTCAATTCGTTGCAGTCATTTTCACATACTTTTACGGCCGCGGAACAAACCAACAACGACGGCTGCAAATGCGGCCGTAACTCCCACTGCCGCCGCCACTTTACCCGCTTTCGCTGCGGTTTCTTTCTCTGGAAAAATATCCTTGATAGGCTGCATACGCTGCGCAGGTGTCGTACCAAATGCGAAATGTAATACGGCCGAACCCAATTTATAATGGCCCGGCGCACGCATCACGGTCGCCACATCAAATGGCAGCGGTGGCTGTCCCACAGCATAGGAACGCGAATGTGTAAATTGGATCACCTCACCTTTACCATGTGTGCGTGCATTGCCCGACAGCTTCACACCACCAAATGGCAGCAGCGAAACCGGATAATGGGCAATAGCATCATTCACATTCACCGATCCGACCTCTAGCTGATTACCAACACGTTCAGCACGTTTAATATCCCGCGTCCATACACAAGCGCTCAAACCGAAATCGCTGTGATTGGCCAATTGGATCGCATGTTGTTCATCTTCAACCTTCATAATTGGAATCACAGGGCCAAAAGTTTCTTCGCACATCAGCTTCATGTTATGGTCCACATTTACGACAACAGTCGGCTGCATGAAGGTGCCATTGCGTTTGCCGCCGGCGACAATGCGCGCACCTTTGGCAACGGCATCAGCTAAATGGTCTTCTACGATGTCGATTTGGCGCTGGAAAGTCAAAGGACCCATGTCAAATTTGTTATCAATGTCTGGTGAATAACCAACTTTGTATTTTTCGGTCTCATCCAACACAGCTTCTATAAATTCGTCATAGACATCCTTCACGACATAAACACGCTCAACTGCCATGCATGTTTGTCCGGTATTGTAAAATGCGCCCCAGACTCCCCACTTTGCGGCCGCTTTGATATCGGCGTCTTCGAGCACGATCATGGGATCTTTACCACCCAGTTCGTTCAGGAATGGGGTCATGTTCGCGGCCGTTGCCTGCGCAATTTTCCGTCCTGTCCCCGTCGAGCCGGTTAAAAACACCAAATCGGGTTTAGAAGCCACTAAAGCCGCACCCACACGGCCGTCACCATGTAAAAAACGCACATAACGCGCCAATTCCGGCACTTGTTGGAACAATTTTTCTATCATCACGCCAGTAGCGGCCGATACTTCTGACGGTTTGACCAGCACCACATTACCAGCCAATAACGCCGAACAAACCGGTGCCATTGTCAAATCAAAGGGGTAATTCCAGGGGCCAATTACAGCAACGACACCAAACGGTTTACGTTCAGTGTAATATTTGCGAAAAAAGTACAATCCTGGTGGTACAGAGCGGCGCTTAAGCCATTTGGGCGCATTTTTGTAATATTGATGCAGTTTATCGACAACCATCAAAACTTCAATCAGCGCATCCTGGCGGCTTTTACCGTGATCATTGTTGATCACTTCAGTAATATCATCGACCGAATCGATCATCACGGTTTGCAATTTGCGCAAAATACGGATACGTTCTTTGACCGATTTGGCTGCCCATTCCGGGGCAACAGCCGCCATCTGCTTACGCGCAGACAATACATCAGCCTCAGTTGCCATTGCTACACGACCGAACTGCTCGCCAGTCGCGGGATTGATAAAGGGAAGGAATTCACGTTCTATTGTCATTTGAATTTCTCGTTTCACACATAGTTAGTTTTGTCAGGGATTTTTGTAATTGTTCAGGTCGTTCCTGCGAAGGCAGGAATTCACAAATGGATACCCGTCTTCGCGGGTATGACAGTCGAGTAACACCTAAATAGTTACCTCACTTCTTTGCTTTAAATAGTTTCAGTGCACCTAAAACCAGAGGCACGGCCGCTGCTGTCAGCACAACATAGGGAATTGATT
>JAGRDI010000423.1 GCA_020432765.1 Anaerolineales bacterium
CATGTCTCCTCTGGTAAAATAATAATGCCAGTATCCAGATATTTATTTAAATTCATCAATTGATGTCACGACTTTTTCCGCAACTCCCACCTTAAATGTGCGTATAGCTTTTCAAATGGTAATGGATTTTAATATTAGTGAGGAAATAGTATAATGAAAAATTTAGATCATAATAGATTAGAAACACACGTCAAAGTTCTTGGCTGGCTCAACATTGTCGGTGGCGTTTTGTTGCTGGTGCTGGGCTTTTTTACATTCATTTTCCTGACAGGCCTGGGCATGGTTACCGGCGAAAGCGATGGCTTTATTGTGATGACCATGGTTGGTATTTTTTCAGGATTCTTCATGGGTGCGCTGGCAATCCCAGGCATTTTAGCGGGTATCGGCTTACTGAAAGGCAAAAATTGGGGCCGCATTTTAGCTATCATCGTGGGTGGCTTCAATTTGCTCAGCTTCCCAATCGGCACTGTATTTGGCCTGTACACATTTTGGGTTTTATTCCAAAATGATGCGCCAGACTATTTTAGGCCACTAAAAGCAGCTTAATTTTTTGCCACAGATTTACACGGATTATTTAACGGCCGTTTCTTCCCAGAAACGGCCGTTTTCGTTTACCGCTGTGCACCACTTTCTTGAATCAATTCAGCCAGCAACAATCGTTCACCAGTTTCATCATTGATCTCGCCATTAAGCCGCGCCGCCAGTAAACGCTCCAGCCAAATGCTGTAGGTTGGCCCTGGCTTCAAACCCATTAAACGCAAATCAGCGCCGCTTAAACTCGTTTTAACATGCCGCCATTCGCTGTAATATTTATCCAACAGCTGTGCCTTGAACGGATTTTCCGCCACGATAATACGTGCGGCCAATAACACACGCGCAGGAAACGGCCGTAACATTTTTGTCACCACACTCGGCTGAATATCTGACGTTACAGTCTGCAACAGGTGCAACAAATCTGCTACAGCCAACACATCATCCCGGGTACTTTTTCGCCCCTTCAGACGTTCCACCGTGCCTTCCTGCACAGCTTGCGGCAAAGAAGTAAGCCAAAGTGCAAAAAATAAAAATTCTTTGGATTCTGGCGGTAATGCCTTGTGCCAGATAGGGTCTGCCAACAGCTGCGGCACACGCTTAAACGCCGCAGCCATTTCAGGTGTCCATATTAATCCCGGATAAATTTGCTTCATAACGCCTAAGCCGGCAAAGCGCTCCATCACGAGAATGGGGTCAGCCTCACGCAATGCCAATTCAATTTCATGACGAATACGATCGCCTGTAACCCGTTTTAACATCGGCAACGCATTGTCCAGCAGTTCAGCCGTGCGTGTTTCAATCATAAAGCCCAGACGTTGTTCAAGCCGAATCGCACGTAATACCCGTGTCGGATCATCGATAAAACTCAAGCTGTGCAGCACGCGAATAAGACCGTGTTCTAAATCGCGCTGTCCGCCATAAAAATCGAGCAGTTCACCGAGGTGTGCGCCATCCAAACGTACAGCGAGGGTATTAATGGTGAAATCCCGCCGGTGCAGGTCCAGCTTTATGGATCCGCGTTCTACTTCTGGCAAAGCGGATGGAGCGGCATAAAACTCAGACCGCGCCGTGACAAAATCGATTGATGCAGGCAGTGGCTGCACATAATTGTTTTTCGATTGCGTAGATTTTGGGTAGGGGTGGTCACCTCTATACTGCGCAAAAACCGCCGCCCAAATTTCTGGCGTCACAAACCATTTACCAGTGCCAAAACGAGAATGGGTATGCACATCACCGCCCAAACGAGTCTGTAAATTACGCACGAGTAAAATAGCATCGCCCTCAACAACCATATCCAAGTCGATTGATGATTTGCCCAATAAAATGTCACGCACTAAACCACCTACAAAGTAAAGTGGCATTTGTAACTCGGCGGCGGCGGCACTCACAGCTTGCACCAACGCCCACATTTCTGGTTGCAAGGAAGCCGCCAATAAGGCCCGCATATCAGATTCGGCCGTTTCTGTGACCGGTTGGAACCAATAATTCAGCAGATCGGTGCGCGTGACGATGCCAATGGGGTTCGTATCGATCCCTTCTGCACCGCCCATGTCAGCCACAACGGGAATTTGGCCCCAACCTTCACGCAACATCAACTCTTGTACACGTTCAATGGATTCAGACGGCCGTACCGTGATGGCACCCATTTTCATAATGCGGTTCACTGGCAGTTGACCCATTTCATGACTCATGGCACGATCAACGGCATTGCGAGTCAGTAAACCTTGAATACGGCCGTTTTCTTGATCCACAACCGGATAGCCCTCATGGCCTGTGCGGCGCATCTGGTGTGCAGCTTCAGCGATAGTTTGTGCAGAAGTGATGGTCTGCACGCCATAAGACATGATTGCGGCCACGCGCACAAGTGGTTTCACAGCCTTTGGCAGCAACGCAGTGACTTTTTGGGCAACGGCCGCAGCCGTCGCCCCTACAATCAATGCGGCTGCCGCTCGGCTATGACCACCTCCACCCAACGCTTTGGCCACCAGAGAAACATCCACGCTGGCATGTGAACTGCGTGCCACGAGCTGCACATCATGCCCTAATTGCACGAGCACAAATAAGCCTGCCGGGGTAAGTGTTTCACGTAAACGGTGGGCAATGGAAGATATTTCATCATTGAAGCCTTGCGGAGCAACGGCCGTTGTCACCACAATCGCACGTCCTTGCACAGTTGACCAGTTGGCATTGGCCTGTAACTCAGCGTACAAAGCTTGTTGTTCTGATGTCAATGGAATGGTCAAAAAACGACGCACCACGTCCAACTGTGCTCCTTGTTCAAACAGCCAGGCTGCCGCACGCACATCACGGGCTGTCGCAGTATCGTATGTCAATGAACCGGTATCTTCATATACACCAAGCAGTAATAAGGTTGCCTCTTCTGGGGTAAGCAATAAACCATTGGCTTGCAGCATTTCTACCAGCAGCGTCGTTGTCGCCCCCACCGCTTCCACCTGATATGTCCAATCAGGACGCGGTTCATGATCCACATGGTGATCAATCACGCGCACTTGCGGATTTCTGGCCATGCCACGCACGCTGTTCAGATTTTGGGTGTCAACCAAAATGACCTCATCGACACGTCGTCGCCGCCAATCATCTGGGCGCATAAAGGGCAGCACATCCCAATACAAATTGAGAAACTGCTGAACGTTACGATTGAGATAACGCGGCAGCAGCGGAACGCCGTCTGGAAACAGTTTATAGGCACCCAGTTGGGATGCAATGGCATCAAAATCAGCCTTTTCATGCGTGAGAATTAACAACATAGGTGAATTATAACCCAACTGGTAAACATATCCTTAGGTTTGCAATCCTTAGGTTTGCAAGGGAACGAGGAATAGGACGCAGAAAACTTAGGTTTTACAGATAAACGCGGATTTATCGGCTTCTTCTTGGGTTCTACTATCAATAGCATCAAGCTCCAAGACCTGGCAAGCTATTGGGGCCAGATTGGAGCAGAAAGCGGATTACGAGAGAGTCGATAATGGTTTCGACAGGAGCACGCTCGTCAGTGAAAATAACTTCGGAAGGATTGATGGGGGCTTGATGGACAACGGCCGTTTCCAGTACACGCCGCAGCAGCGGATCAACCGCCTCATCCAACTGAGCCAAATTACGTCCCAAATTAACCGCATCAGTGGACTGTTTCGTTGCCACCAAAATCGTATTCAAGGTGCCTGGCACGTCGATGGCATGGACGCTGGGAAACACCGTCAATAATGTCGCCGTCAGCGCATCAATCAGCCGCCGGTCGTTAGGCGCACGCCCTACATTGACAGCGACAACGCCCGAATCACTTAAATGCGCGGCGACTTCTTGGAAGTAATCCTGCGTGGTCAGATGCCAGGGAATGTAGGGCACTTTGTAAGCATCAATTGTAATCACATCGTATTGTTGGTTGAGGCGGTTAAGTTGGTAACGGCCGTCGCCCACAATCACATTAATATTAGGATCATTCAAGTCGAAATAGTCACGCCCTGCCTGCACAATCCCCGGATCCAATTCGATGCCATCAATCGGAATCGCCCCAAAAACACGTGTATATTGTTTGGGAATCGTGCCTGCGGCTAAGCCAACCACAGCTGCATTGGTAGGTGGGGTTAGATCGGCATTATAAAAGGGGGCAGCCAACATCATGCTCCACACCGACACATGCGGCACTTCGCCACCATCACAATAAAATGAATGGTACGCCTGTCCTTCGTTGAGCAATAAATAGTTACAATCGCCATTGCGTACCACCTGGATGTAATTGTAGGCAGATTCGGTTTCAAATAATTGGTTGGGATATGCTTTTACGCTGCCTTGCGTCCACAGCCAGGCAAACGGCAGCAAAATCACAGGCAGCAGCAGTCCCCAGATACCGGACCGACGGTCACTGTGCCACAACCCAACCAGGCCAATCAAAAGCAAGAAACTGCCAAAAAGAACGGCCGTAACCCGTGAACCCGCTAAAGGAATCAGTAACAAAACCGGCAAATACGTGCCTAACAAACTGCCCCAGGTCGAAACGGCATAAATACGACCACTGATGCGCCCGGCTTCACCCACGTCACGCACAGCCAAACGAATTGCAAAAGGTGAAATACAGCCCATTAATGTAATCGGCAGTGCCAGCGCAAATATGACACCTACTATCGAACCAACGATTGCACTAATATTTAATGCCGCCATTGCCGAAGCGGCTGCTTTGAGCAGCACACTGGTCAGTAATAAAAAGAAAACGCTAGAAAATCCAGCCAGGCTGACAAGGGTATAAAAGGTGGCAGGAAACGGCCGTTTATCTGCCAACCAGCCGCCCAGGAAATAACCAAGCGTGAGAAATAACAATACCAACCCAATCACATTTGCCCAGACAATATTGGACGTGCCATAGACGGTCTGCAACATACGGCTGGTCGTAAATTCAACCGCCAAGGTGCTCATACCGGCAACAAATACAGTCAAAAAAAGATAGTTGCGTCCTGAGTTTGTCGGTTGTGGTGAGCTTGTACTTTTATTCAAACAGTTCTCCGCGCTTAAATTTTTGTCTAGCTAAAGATAGCTGCCATCAATTCTGTAAATCAAACAATAATTCCATTTCTGCAGCTGTTAGCTTTTCACTGTTTTTATAAATTGTCACCAGTGGCTGGTCATAAACCGTAAAGCTTTCATCAAAACGACCACCATTTATACCACGAAAGGTTGTTAGATAATCGGCGACGAGAGACGACGGCCGTAACCTCGGCCAACCAAAAGAATCAGGATAAAAGTTAAACCCTAATATATTCGGCATGCGTGTGTTTACAAAAACCGGCTCGTATCCCAACTTACCGTCAAATAGCAGTTGGTGATATTGGCTAGATAGCGGGTATCGTTCTGACAAACGGGGAACAACACCATAAACACGGTTGCTCATCACAGTTAGGTACTCTGCCTCAGCCAATAGTTGCAGATTAGCGGTGAGTTTTTCGACATCATCGAATTCATCGGCTCCGGTAAGCCAGGTAAGCTCCTGATTAGGATATTCAGCACGCTCGCGTAGTTCACCATCAACCATCATTGTCGCGGGCAAATAATCATCCCACTGTTCGCTGAGAATCAATGTACCAGCGGGAATATTGGCATAGACCCATTTGGATGCAGCCATCCAGGGATGTTCAGTACTGTATAGATTGACAAATGCCATAGCGTATACGGCCGTTGCCACAACTACAACAACGATAACAACACCCATTACAACCCGTCCCACCCGCTCGCGTAATGACCAGAGCATTGCCGCCGCATACAACATCAAAAACGGCGTCAAGGGCAGCAAATAACGCATAAACTTGACATAAAGCACGCCCGTTACCAAAAAGAAAGGGATTGTCCAGGCCAATAATATGAGTAAGGCATTGGGGGCTGTAGACATGCCCTGTTCTGCTTCAACAAACGGAAGTGCCCAAAAATAACGCGCAACCTGTACACATACCCAAACAAAACCAGCAACAGCAGCAAGTCCCAATAACCAGCCCATACCCCAACGCAGCTGCATTTCAATAAAATAAAAATAGGGCCAGGTGTTGGCATATTGACGGGTAAATCCCAAATCGGCACCACCGTTGACCATAGCGCCTTGCGTAAAAATATTTTCCAGATAACAAGATTTCCAATCTAGAGCAGGAATCGTGATCGAACCTAAAAATAATGCCGGTGAAATGGCTTCACATCCGAAATCCAAAACCGCAAATGGATTCGTCAAGATAAATGTGAGGGCTGCAACCAAAACGGCCGTACCTAAACGCCAAACCCACTTTTCACGCCCACCCAAACCAACTGTCACAATCAAGGGTAAAATTAGCATCACCGCTGAAACTTTAGCGCCCACAGCCAAGCCCACAAAAACAGCAGCAACCAACAGGTTGCGATCAACCTTCCTGCCTACTGCTTTGCGACCAGCGGC
>JAGRDI010000424.1 GCA_020432765.1 Anaerolineales bacterium
TCTTATTTCCGATAATGTCTATTGATCAGGCTCGAAAATTGGACATTGAACAAGTCACCCTAGCTCGTGTGCCATAAAAGATGAGTGATCTTCAAAAATATATCACGCAAGAAGGATGGACAGACACAGCAACATGGCTGATTATCCTTCGGGAAGATTTCGATGCAGTACAAGTTGCTTTGGCTGATCTAAATGCTTGGGGAGATAACGCTAAAAAATATGCGGATATGTTTCTAACCATCAGGCATGAAACTGTACATTTTTGGCACGCAATCAGCACCAATTTTCTTTACTCTTACTCCTGTAATTACGTCCAATTTTGTATTGACGCAATAAATAGTGTTCGTCATGGTGGGAAAACCTACGACGATATTCCTTACAGTGAATTTCAAGATAGATTCAGAGAGCTAACGAAATTGCTACTATCCCCTTCTACGCCTGTACGGACTATTGACGTTATAGAAGGTTGCGCTGTTCTATGCTCGTATAGAATGAATTTTTCTTCTACTTCACATCAGGGTTTTCTACGTCACTTGAACCAACGACACTCAGGCCAACAAGAATATCGATCAGCATATCTTCATGCAACCGAAATATTAGGCGAATATGCGTTCGACCTATTTGCTCCAGCATGTTACCTAGCTCTTCAAGGAGATAATCCGGGCAAGAATCTTGATAGCATATTTCTTTTTGCGCGAGATGGCCTCGACTATTTTCCAAACACTTTTATTATAGAAGATCCCCTCTCATATTTGCTTGAGGTAACAAGCATGTCTGAGGAAGGCTGTTTTCCATCAGTTGTAAGAAAACAAATGCCACAAGGATATTTTTCTCACCCAATTCTGCAACCATACATTGAGAAAATAGCCCAAACATCACATTTGAGATTGGCCGATATTTTTGCAAGGCCATATATCTACGAAGATAAATCACATCCCAGTAAGGAAATTGGCGATTTTCTGCTTGAAATATCCCCACCTCTTAATGTCTATTCGGATCGTGCAGGCGTACTCATGGGGCTTGGACAGCAATTGGGAAAGGATTACGGCATCATCATTCATCACATGACAGCTTTGGTAAGTTTAGTAGCCCGCCTTGTCTTCAACATTCATCAAGAAATGATATGTCCTCACCAACTATGTCCAGTTTATCAAACAAATCTTTGCCAACGTTATCTTGCATTTCCACTTGACGATTATAGGAATTGTAAGTTTCCAGAATTATTAGACGGTGTGCAACTTGGGAATTTGCTCAACACGAAACCCTAATTTATCGCATCGACAGGCCAATTAGCGTCAGTTATCCAACACCTGTAAAATACAGATATAGAACATACATTCGGAGAACCCTATGTCTGATAAAAGCGAAATCATTATCTACCAAACGGAAGATGGACAAACAAAATTAGATGTTCGCCTTGAAGATGAAACCGTGTGGTTGACGCAACAGCAATTGGCCACACTTTTACAAACCAGCAAGCAAAACATTGGACAACATCTCAAAAACATCTTTGCTGAGGGAGAATTGGATGAAATTTCAGTTGTAAAGAATTTCTTTACAACTGCCGCCGACGGCAAACAGTACAAAACCAACCATTACAATCTCGATGCGATTATTTCCGTTGGCTACCGCGTTAAATCCCATGTCGCCACCCGCTTTCGCCAATGGGCAACCCACCATCTACGCGAATACATCATCAAAGGATTTGTGCTAGATGACGAACGGTTTAAGCAAGCAGGGGCGGGCAACTATTTCGATGAATTACTGGCGCGTATCCGCGATATTCGTTCATCGGAAAAGGTGTTTTGGCGAAAGGTGTTGGATATTTATGCTACCAGCATTGATTACGATCCCAACGTAGAGACATCTCGGCACTTTTTTGCAGTGGTGCAAAATAAAATGCACTGGGCAGCGCATGGACATACAGCCGCCGAAATCGTGAAACAACGAGCAGATGCCAGTCAACCAAACATGGGATTGACTTCGTGGAGTGGCGAGAAGGTGCGTAAAGCAGATGTATCAGTCGCCAAAAATTATCTTACGCAAGAGGAACTGGATACCCTCAACCGTATCGTGACCATTTATCTAGAATTTGCCGAATTACAAGCGCTTAACCGCAAACCAATGTACATGGCAGATTGGGTTGCCAAGCTGGACGACTTTCTCAAAATCAGCGACCGCGATATTCTGACCCATGCAGGGAATGTTAGCCATAAAGAGGCATTGGAGAACGCCCATGCGGAATACAATAAATACCGTCAACAGCGGCTTAATGAACCATCGTCTGTGGAACAACATTTCCTGGAAGCAGTCAACGAGATAAAGCAAATCGAAAAATCGAAGGCGCAGGATAAAGATAGTGATAATGGGTAACAAAAAATTGCCAATTTCTACCGCCAAGTAAAGGCTTTATGCTACGGCAAAGGTGTTGGATATTGTTGCTCAGGCTGGTTGTTCAAGGTTTTGGTAAATGGCCGCCCAACAGTGCTTAAACCTGACCGCGAGATCGGTTTTTTGGAAGTATTTGGTGAATAGCGAAGGCTCTGGCTTACCGTTCGCGGCAGGTTAAGCAGGCGTAGGCGGGCAAACGACGCCAGGAAAAAGCGGCAGTCAGGGAAATAGCCGGCACTGCTTGCAACCCGTAACGTTACAGGTTACAATTCGCTCTGTGATCAAGAGTTTTAAGCACAAGGGTCTAGAGAAGTTCTTCTTGACTGGTTCCAAAGCAGGAATCAATGCCGCACATGCGGGGAAGTTGCGACTCATTCTGGGTAGACTACATGCTTCAACCAGTTCCCGCGACATGAATTTGCCTGGGCTATACCTGCATGAGTTGAAAGGTGACAGGCAAGGTGTCTGGTCGGTTCGTGTGAGTGGGAATTGGCGGGTCACATTCGAATTTGACCAGGCAGATGCGATAGCGGTCAATTATGAAGATTACCATTGAGGTAGTTAAATGATGCAAATGTTTAATCCTCCCCACCCTGGGGAAATAATCAAAGAGTTGTGTTTAGAACCATTAGGTCTCACTGTGACGAGAGCGGCAGAAGCACTCGGTGTCAGTCGCAAGA
>JAGRDI010000425.1 GCA_020432765.1 Anaerolineales bacterium
GCGAATACAATCGAGAACACCTTGCCAAAGTTGCAGCCATGCCCCCCAAGCCCGGTGAAGAAAAAATTCGCGCTAAACTTAAAGCTCGGAGAATGAAGTGGGCGCAGAGCCAATAAGATTTTTAAGTGATCACGACATTGAAGGCTATGTCCAATTGCTATGGGGAACATTGGCCTCGGTTGGCTGGCTTGACTTAATCCATTTGGAATTGACAACTTTTCGTGAAATTGGCTTGCCTGTCAATAGCGACGATAGAGAAGTGTGGCGTTTTGTGCAAGCGAATGGGTATATTCTCATGCGGATTATGATGGAGACGGAAAACCGACCTGAGTGTTAGAAATAGCCAAGGCGAATGGCGTATTGATTATGCGGCAGACGGCTTTGGAGCGTGGGATATTGTTCTTTCGGGATATTGATAAGAATAAGACTAGTATAGATTAAGGAGCATTCATCTATAGACTAGAATCTGAGGGATGTACCTCTAGTGTGTATTCGATAATAATAAATTTAGATATTAGTTATCGAATGCACACTTGACGGTTTCCTTACTTTAGAGGGCAGGGAACTGACTACTCACACTTTTTGATTAGTCCTCGTTTTCCAGGTCTGCAGAGAACGTTGCCGGAAAACGGCCGATAACCGCATCCACCACCGCCTCCCCAATCGCCCAAAAGCCTTGCGTTGATTCAAGCTCAGTCCCCTGCCACCGCCACCGCCATCGCTCATCGTCATCCAACCAAAGCACCAGTCCCTGAGCCGACAGCTCATCCAGAATAAAACCAGTGTGCCGGAGAAAGGTGTAAGCAGTTGCCGCAGCACTTGGCTGGCAAATCGGCATGGCGTGATCATTCCTGCTCTCAGCGGAATCTGCTAAAATAATGTCTTTCATAGGATATTTCTTTTTGGTCAGTGATACTGACCGGATAATAACGGAAATGCAGATAGATGTCAAGCACTTTTCTGAAATTTTGGGGCAAGGACTGGTTTATGAAGCGGTTTGGTGAAAAATTGCGCACTTTACGCGAGCAACAGGGTTTAACAGTACGGCAATTAGCCTCGTTACTCGAAATTAACTCTCATAGTCATATTGTCGGTCTTGAAGCTGGCAAACACAATCCATCTGCTGAATTGATTCTCAAAATAGCTCGTTATTTCGATGTTTCCACCGACCAGCTTATGAAAGATGAGCTTGAACTTGATGAAACTCAAGTTGATTGAGAAGAATGAGTAAGGCTATGGTAAAATGACAAATAGGTTATGTAACTACACTGGCTCTTGGGTCTTTTGTGTAGTCTCCGCTCTTAGATGAACAGGGAGATAATATTATGATAGCTGATACACAAACTTTAGATAGGCTCTTTGGTGAGGCCAAACATCTCTCAGCAGAATACCGATTGCGGCTTGTACAGAGGATCATCCAAACGCTTGTTTCGTCTTCACCTCTTCAAGAACCACAACCACTACGTTTTGGGGAGTTTGGAGGTGATGAGGCGGCCATGTCCACTATGGAAGATTTTGCCATAGCTGAATGGCGACCGACAGATGAGGAATTGGATGGCGCATAAGTATATTCTTGATACCCATGCCTTGATCTGGTTTGCAGAAGGCAACAAACGATTGAGTGAACCGGCAAAGGCAATACTGGCGGCAACCAATAGCCAAATGGTCTTACCGATTATTGCTCTGGCAGAGGCAGCCCTTATCATTGAAAAAGGTAGAACAACCATATCAGATGTATCAAGATTTTTAACCCGTGTCTATGCGGACAGTCGCAATGATGCAAATGTTTAATCCTCCCCACCCTGGGGAAATAATCAAAGAGTTGTGTTTAGAACCATTAGGTCTCACTGTGACGAGAGCGGCGGAAGCACTCGGTGTCAGTCGCAAGACTCTGTCCGCTGTTTTGAATGGACGGGCTGGCATCAGCCCTGAAATGGCAATTCGCCTTTCGATCGCTTTTGAGACTTCGGCTGAGAGCTGGCTCAACCAGCAGGTTCAATATGATCTGTGGCTTGCCAGACAAAGCCAACAAGAAATCAAGGTAGAACGACTTGTTGCCGCCTAACAGAACATCAACCAGACCAGGCAAACACGCGGTAGATTAAGCGGCGCGGTTAGAGCAATGTATGTTCTAACCGCGCCGCGCTGGTTATGCAAGCATTAGGTGGCGGCAGGAGGCCGAACCACCAAGGAGGAGAGATCCATGGCTGACAATGCGAAGACGACGACAGCGACCGTGATTCCGACCATGCGATACGATGATGCGGAGGCGGCTATCAAGTGGCTCTGCGAGGCGTTCGGCTTCGAGAAACACCTTGTAGTGCCCGGTGAAGACGGCACGATCGTTCACGCGCAGCTCGTCTTCGGCAACGGGATGGTAATGCTCGGTTCCGCGAGCGCGAGCGAGTTTGACAGTCTACAGAAGCCGCCGCGCTCCCTCGGGGGCGTCGTATCACAGAGCCCGTACATCATCGTTGAGGACGCCGACAAACACTACGCACGAGCTGTA
>JAGRDI010000426.1 GCA_020432765.1 Anaerolineales bacterium
GTTCAAAAAAAGTTGCACATAAGGTTAGGGAATGTCACCGAGATTTTTTATACGTGCAAATCCTAATTCATTTGATGCGAGAACAAGTTCATTTCGATTAAAAGTAACGATCACATCGCCTTCATGATAATTATTTGTAAAGACCCATTCGATTATTTGCTCATATTTGCTCATGTCATAACTGCCCCCCAGGCCAACGCAGAACAACAACTTCTTCACGTAACTCAGCTTTAGTAGAAGTCGCAAAGCGCGTCCTAAAAAGATCTATACGCTGCACTTCATAGCCAATATCATCAGCAATCTCGGCAAGCAATTCGCCGGTTTGGATCAATACACGCAGATAAGACGCTTGATCTCCTACGACATAAGCCAATCTTGCACCTGGTTTTAATATATGCGTTAATTCTGTTAAATGTCTTGCCATGCCACCAAAATATAGTTTAGTAACCCGTGCATACATCTTTTCAAAACCAGAAGTTTTACCGAGTTCAATTCTTCGGTTCTCAATCTTTGCGGCTAAATCCTGGATTCTCAGATTATCATCTACCCACCTATCATCATCATCAAGTTTATAAACGCCCCGGGTATTTGATCTCAAAAGGCGTTTTTTATGGGTTCGTAATTGTGGCATTGTCGTGAAAAAACCAAGGATTACGGATTCAAGTCGTGTCGTTCGCGTATAATCTTTTTCGTTTGGATAAGGTGGTGAAGTAATAATTGCATCAACACTATCAGGAGCTATATGCATCTTAATATTTCTTGCATCTGCGAGCAGAACTTTCGCCGATGGAAAATTCCTTCCTGTCACTCGCTTCAAATCATTGACCATTTTCTTTATTTCGTGACTCCAGGAAGAAACCACTTGTACATCACGTTTTATTTTGCCTACACCAACCTCCGGGCCAAATCTCAAATTTCCGATATGCGACACCAATGCTTTACCGAGTGCTAACAGACCATAATTATAAAGCTCTGAATTTTTATATTGTTCAAGTTGTTCTAACAAAACGAGTGACTTATGTAATGGAAGCGGGCTAATTGAATTTGTAATAAGCGCACGTGTTGCTTTTGGGTCTAATGTTTTCAGTTTAATATTTGGATCGCATGTTAAAACTTTATCGTCTATGCCTTGGGCGGCTAGTATGTTGTAAGTATGTTCCGCAACTTCCTCAGCAAAGGTTTGTAATTTAGAAGGATTAACGTTCCAGTTTGTTTTTACGCAAGATGCAAAGTGGGGAAATGGGTTAGCTTCAAGCCCAAAAGATGGTATTTGGTTTAATTTCGCCTCTACTAATGTTGTCCCAGTGCCGCAAAATGGATCGAGAAGGACTGTGTTTTCATTGAGTCCGAAGTCATTGATATAATCTCTCACAAGATGCGGTGGATAAGATAAAACAAAGCGATACCAATTATGGAAATGTTTGTCTTTTGAACTAATTGTATTATCGTTACTGGTGATGGCACCCGAATTCCTGCACATATCGCTGACATCTATGTTAACAATGCCTGGATTTGTATAAAAAGAGAAGGTCTGTTGAACATATTCCGACATAATTGGTTTTCCTTTGGTTTTAAGAGAAATGCAATCTATTTCTCGATGAGTAGATTATACAACAGTCCCCTAAGCGGGTCATTTGTTCAATGAATGATGAGTTGGGTATGACATTCAACACAGAAACACAGAAACACAGAGATTTGGAGATAGGCGAAATTGCCGGCGAACTACGTGCGCTTGCCGGGTTTGGACTAAATTTTGCACGCAATCCGTATGATGAAGAACGCTATCGGGCTGTACTGGCTGCCAGTGCAAAATTGCATAGTTTGATCGACGGCCGTTCCCCCACCGATCTCCTCACCCAATATCAACAACACAACTTCCAGCTCGCCGCACAGCCCAGTGGCGAAGCAGTGGTCATACGCCAGAATAAAATATTATTGGTCAAACGTCGTGATGATAATTTATGGGCCATGCCGGGCGGCATCACGGATCCAGGCGAAACATTGGCAGAAACGGCCGTACGCGAACTGCGCGAAGAAACCGGCATCAGCGGAAATGCTGCACAGTTGCTGGGAATTTTTGATTCAAGGCACTGGCACAGCGCCAAGAAAATCCACTTTTATCACGCTGTCTTCCTGATTACTGCTGCGGACCAAACACCCCATCCCAGCAGTGAAGTGCTTGCCGCCGATTATTTTGCCGTAGCCGAACTGCCTCCCTTATCGCCCGGCCACCATCGACGTGTGCCTTTTGTACTACGACAGCTGCGCGGCACAGAGTCAATCCCATTTTTTGATTAGACCCTGATACTGGACATGGCACAAAAAGTTCGACCTCGTAGAGAAGTCGAACTTTTTGCGTTAATCTTAGCTGGCATTGTGGTTGCTATGGGAGGCATCCGTCAAGGTACCCCAGGGACGATGGTGAAATCAAACTCACCGACCCGGTTGGAAACGGCCGTATCTACGCTGCAATTCAAGGCACGAATAAGATAGTAGTTATTCGCCAGCGGCGAACCTACATCTGTTGGGAACTGTGTGGTTAACGTCAAACCAGGTAACGTTGATTGCAAAGTACCGCCACTCGGTGCAAAGTACGGTGCGCTGTCTTTATGCACTTGGTACCAGCAGTTCGGCGTGTGATAGGTCCAATCCAACTGCGCGATTGTGCCGCTAGGATTACTGATTGTCAACAGCGGCGCAACCGCCAGCGGCACACCGAGTAGATAATCCTCAACTTCACCATAGGTTGCTGCCCCAACGGGAGATTCCAAGTTCTGTGCATAATCCAGCCGGAACCGGCTCCACATCATTGGCGGCCACGGCGTGGGCGGTGCTATAAAGGGAACAGATACAGTTACACTCGCATCACCTAACACCCAAGTGCCGTCGCCTGGATAACCACTCCAATTGAGGATAAGGTCGCCCGGATGCCAAATGCCATCATTGCCCCAATCGATCCAGCCATGCACATGCAGCGGGGCTGCTGCTGTATAGCGCCCCGCACTGCCTGAGGTTGTCGCCGTAAAGGTAACGATTTGGGCAAGCAGATCGACGGTCACACCATCATCAAAAAGATCCAGGTCTGTGATCTTGGCATTGAATTCACGATCTACTGCGGGACCAAGCCATTCAAGTGCTGGATTTCGATGTCGCGCACCATTATTAATGAGCAATGACGCATACAAAGGATCGCTAGCATCGCCATAATCCGGCGGTCGCGGTAAAGGCGGTGGCGGCGGCGGAGGGGGTGGAGGCCACCACCACCACCAGCGCCACCACCACCAATTCCACCACCACCAGTGCCAATGCCACCACCACCAGCCGCCAATCCACCAGCAAGGCCACCACCACCACCAGGGCCACCACCAATGCCAAATCCACCAGTGCCAGCCCCACCAGCCCCAGTACCACCAGCCCCAATACCACCAGGCGTTCCACCAATGCCAGGGATACCACCACCACCAATGCCCCCAACTCCACCAACCCCACCAGTGGTTCCACCACCACCAGGGCAGGTAAGGCATTGATGGCCACGGCCACATAGGCCAAATCAGGAACGGCCGTATCCAAACGCCAGGCCACGGCCATAAAAACGGCCACGGTGTCGGCCAGGGGAAACCCCATGGTGACGGCCACGGCCACGCCCACGGCCAATAGCGGAACAGGGGGATAAGCGGGTGATAGGGATTAAACGGCCAGAAAACCCATGGCCAATAGCGGAAGAGTAATAAACCGGTAATCGGGTCCCAGAATTGACCGTCACCTAAATAGTAAAAGCCAATTTCAGGGAAGAAATACAAACCTTCCAGACGAATCGGGTTATAGAAATTGGCATTGTCTTCGGTAGGATCACCACTGTATTCGGCAATCAGATCACCAGTCGAATCTGTCACCCAACGCACACGGTTACGGCCGTCTCTGTGAAAATCAACGGTAATCGGTGGTCCAGCACTGACGAGATCCATGGCTACAATTTCAGTGTCAATTGTTAGCACACGTTCCAGATCTCCGGCACTATCCAATTCTGCTTCTAAACGGCCGTCGCCTTGCAAAAAGAAAGTCGTATTGCCATTACTGTCTTGCTTGCGCACCAATGCACCCAGCGGATCATAATCCAGTTCCAGCAAGAAACCTTCATCAAGCAGCCCCACCGTCTCCAGGCGCATTTCACCATCGTAAGTGAAAATTCGCGTCCCGGCTGGCCCTACATCTTGTGTACGCGCTCCCATAGCATCATAGCTGTAGGTTGTATCATTGCTGTTGAGCAGATGATTTCCGGGATCATACACAAATGTATTTGGTCCCTCAGGCCCATCCACAAGTGTACGATTGCCAACGGCATCGTAGCCAAAAGTAACATTCCCAAAAGGTGTGACTGTGCTATCCGCTCTGCTTAACGCATCGTAGACAAATGAATAAGGCTGGCCGTTATCATCTTCGGTCAGAATGTTGCGCAGCGGGTCATATGTGTAAAGATATTTGCGCTCGGAGACATTCGCCGGATCAAAATGCTCCTTACGAATAAGATTATCGTTGGCGTCATAATCATATTCAACATGGCTGCCATCGGGAAGTGTCAGGGAGAGCCGTTGATCATTCAAATTATAGACAGTATCCCACTCACGGCCGTTTTGATCCGTCGTTTTGATGAGCCGCGACAGCGCATCATAAGTATAGGTTGTTGTCCAACTCGTTGTGCCATCATCCAGAGTTGCTGTTGTGCGATTGCCTAAGGCGTCATAGGTATAATTGACGGTGGTTGGACTGCTGAATGCAGGATGATTAAGTATGCGGTCAGTCACCAAATTGTTGCCGTTATAGACCAATTCTGTTGTAAAATCCCCATCAGTCATGAACGTAAGCCGACCAGCCGCGTCATAGATAAATTTGTCTGTGCGTGGCCCGGCAGTTCGTTCCAACATCCGCCCGACTTCATCATAAACATACTTCGTCGTATTGCCATTGGGGTCTGTGCGTTCGACCAGTTGATTGCCGTCATCATAGATATAGCCGGTTGAATTACCGAGTGCATCGGTAACACTCAGTAAACGATCCAACGAGTCGTAAGTATGGCTGATCGCAAAACCATTTGTATCTGTCAATACCTTTAAATTGCTGCGCAAATCATATTGATAGTCCGTGTTGCCACCGATTGGATCGGTAACACGAACCAAACGATCAAGAGCATCGTATTCGTATGTAGTCTGGTTGCCAAGGGGGTCAACCTTGTCGCTGACACGCCCAATATCGTCATATTCAAATTTGGTCACAAAGGAAGCTGTATCGGTAACCACGCGTAAATTACCTTGCAAATCATAGGCGTATTCAGTTATCTTGCCTTCCGGATCTGTTTGCGTAAGCAGGTTGCCAGCGCTGTCATAGGTGTAATTTATCGAGCGCCCGAGCGGATGGTTTTCTTGTAACAAGTTTCCATTCGTGTCATAGGTATAGGTGATTTTGTCCCCAGCGGCATTTGTACTTGTTAAAGGCACGTTGAATAACAAGTCATATTCAAAGCCCATGGGATTTCCTAATGGGTCTTGCACAAAAAGCATATTGCCCTGCGAATCATAAGCATATTGTGTTGAATTGCCCAGGGCATCTACCTTGAATTGCAGCAGATGGTTGGCATTGTATTGGTAGCCTTGTCCCTGGAAGCAGCCACAACTGGCAAAAAATGTGCCATCTTCCATGATATTAAAGGTGCCCAAATCATAGAGGATTTTGTTTGTACGCCCCAAAGAATCAATCCAAACTGTAGCAGATGTGCCAGGAGGGGGGGGCGGAACGAGGACATTATAAGTTAGCTCAAAGCCGACACCCGAACCGTAATCAACGGCCGTCACGGGATCATCAACTGCCACACCGTCGTATCCAATAGTATTTACTTGTCGTGTGCCGCGTGATTGGCGTGGATCGTCATACCGAATGAGTCGGTTTAAACCGTCATAACTGTAAGCCGCTTGAGTTCCTTCAGGGTAATCAACTTGTGTAAGGTTATTTGATGTATCATAGGTATAAACGGTTTCGCGACCAATAGGGTCTGTTATTTTAGCAATGCGATTTGATGTGTCGTAGGCGATTTGTAACTGGTGGCCTGTGGCTGCATCTATGATTGCTTCTAAAAATCCGCCAACATTATATTGGAGTTCAATGGTGTTACCGTTGCGATCTTTAATAACTTGCAAGCGTCCTGGCGTTGTACTTGCCAGCGGCGCGAATCTTTCTACTAGACCACTTTTATGACGTAATACGTAGGGGTCAGTTGGGACTCCCAAATTGTGTTGTAGTTCACGGAATATACCCGGCGGCGGATCCCAAGATACCCCATTAAAATTGTATTCATGTATGCTGCCATCGCCATTACGAATGAATAGTTGTGGACCTAAGTCCAGTATAACGGCCGCATCATAACTATGCGTCCACCCATTACCCATCACATTGGGCAAAATGGTTGGTATATTGGATGGCAAACTGTTGTAGCTGCGTGCAAATTGCACCGACAGCCCTGCGCCGACAAAAAAATGGTCGCCGGTTGTGAGATAGAAGTTACCGTTGATCAGGTTGACCGGACCGGCAAAATGGCGTCCTGGATGATCTTCGGGGTTGTTTGTATCTTTGTAGGTACGGCCAAGGTTGTTGTTGCCAGAGGGAAATGGCAGCGGCGGTGCCAAGGCCGCGGCTTGGTTATCTGCGGCTACAAATGTGGCCACATTTTGTTGAGGCAGCATACTGCTGTTTTCTGGAAATTGAATGGCTTCTGTCTGCGGCCGTTGCCATGCTGCTCTGGTTTCTGTGTCACGCTCTCGTTTTATGGCTGCAGTGGGCTGTTCGGCCGCAGCGGTCGGATTGACAAAGAAGGCGCTGCTGACGACTTGCAACAGCAAGGCGATGGCAATTGTGAAATAAAGTAACGTTTTGAGGGTTTGTTTAATTTTATGCGAGAGTTTATTTGTAAACGGCCGTAACACACTCATTTTCCACCTACCTTTAGTTCGAGCTTATGAGGAACTCTGAAAAGCTCCCGCAACCAGAAAATTCAAATCAAACCAAAATAATAATGTTTATTCGGGTGAAATATATTTTTACGATGAATAGAAATTGGCGGATGAGGACTTTTGCGGGCCAGAACCTATTGGTTGTTGCCGGGAAAAGTCAATTAATCAAGTGGATATATGTCAAACTTTCAGAATGGTGAAGCTTAAATAAGCATGAAATATCATTATTGTTGCGGGTGTGTACTTTTACATTGTAGACATTGCGGTCGTTGCTGTCAATCCCAATAATTGACGTGAGAGCGCGGAGTTTTTGTTGATATGAGACGAGGATTAAGCCTCGTCTTGCAATGACATTCCATCAACAGAACTTGATCTAACTATGAAATTGTACGCTATTAGCGATCTACATCTCAATCGCCAACAAAATAGGCAGGCGTTGGTGAATTTAAAATCCCATCCCGAATATTGTCATCGCCCCTGTTTTCACTTTGTACGATTATACCTTTCGACCGGATGATGTGCCGGTGAAAAAGGCTGTTGCCTGGGCGGCTGCTACCGGCATCCATTGTGTTGATGAAGTAGCCCTGTTTCCCGATCCTTTTCCCAGCCGGTCAATTTGGTGTACGGTACGCTGCCGTTACACTGAAAAGCGTCTGGCCCAGGTCGCCCAACGTGGCTCGCTTATTCTGGTCAACCATTATCCTCTACGGCAAGATATGGCTAAACTTCGGCGCATCCCCCGCTTTTCCATCTGGTGTGGCACAAGACGCACACAAGATTGGCATAGGCGTTTTTCGGTAACGGCCGTTGTCTATGGCCACCTCCACATTCGTGCCAGCCGTGTGTTAGATGGGGTGCGTTTTGAAGAAGTCTCGCTGGGCTATCCTGGTCAGTGGCAGCCGGCACGCGGCATCCAACCCTATCTGCGCCAGATTCTGCCTGTTGGTGATTAAACTGGAAAGTGAACGGCCGTTGGCGGTTCATTAAGTTGCCGACCAGGGGATAACTGTGTCGGGTCTGCGAACAAATTGTCAGAAGCCTCTGCGCCGAAAAGGATGACAAACAGCGTATAGGGAATTTAGATATGTTATACTTGTGGGGCAGCAAACAAGGTTTGTTGGGTATAAATATGGCACGGCTATGAGCATCCGACAAAAAATGTTTGTTAGACCAGTGACTTGATCGTTCAATCAGCAAGGAGACCGCTATGCCCAGCCCATTTCCCGGTATGGATCCCTATCTCGAAGCCCCTTCTGTTTGGCCCGGCGTTCATGCTGCGATGATTCCCTACATGCAAGAAGCGCTCCAACCTCAGCTGCGGCCGAAATATATTGCCCGTATTGAGGAACGGGTGCAGCTTGTTGCTACGCTTGATGAAGCTTACCGTGAGCTTTATATTGAGATTGTTGCCCGAGAGAGTGGTGATGTGGTGACGCTGATTGAGCTGCTTAGTCCGACGAATAAGGTTGGCGACGGCCGTTCCCACTATCTCCAAAAACAAAATGATCTTCTGGCGACTGATGTCAATCTGGTAGAAATCGATCTGCTCGGTTACGGTCAACCCACTGTGCTGGCGCGTAACGCCATCATTACCCATCCCCGCGATTGGCGTTTTCTCATCAACAGCAGCCGTGCCGGGCAACGCAGCCGACTGGAATTTTATGCCATTCCCTTGTCGCAAAAATTACCAAACTGCCGCATTCCGTTACGTCCTCCTGATGCTGATGTGGTGCTGGACTTAACGGCCGTTTTCACACGCACGTATGACATTGGCAGCTACGACCTGCTCATCAACTACAGCCAGCCACCCGACACACCGCTGCGCGATTTTGAGGCGACCTGGCTAAAGGCGCACTTGCAAGAAAAAGGCATCCACCTCACCCAAGAGGAGTGATGCCTATTTTACCCCTAGCAAAATCCTGCAACACTGGAATCAGCTGGTAACGATCACCGTGCCCGCGCTGCAATAGTGAGAGGCAAAAAAGATCGCGCAAATAAGTGGCCGCTGTCTCTAGTGTCTCCCCTGTTACAGCGGCTGCCTCGGTCACACAAAAATCCAAACCGTGTATATCACAACCTAAAGAGACAAAAAAATGTTGTACGGCCAGGGGCAATAAGCTGTAGGCTGTTTCCAGGGCTATGTACAACTCCTGCCCTCCATATGTCAGCAGTGCCAGACGCTGCTTTTCATCGTGCAACTGTTCCAACAAAACGGCCGTTTGTAAACCCCCTTCATAAGCCAGGCGACAGGCCACCAGATCGAGCGCCAGGGGGTGATGGCCCAGCAAGGTCGCTATCTCCTCTAACGCCGCTTGTTCCCGCTTTACCCGTTCCTCACCCAAAACCCGCGCCAACAAAGCCATGGCCTCCGCTTCGGTAAACGATTCGACGTCAAAACGTCGACCGTCGGGCAGCGCCGTCAGATCACGACGGCGGCTGGTTATTAGCACAGCGCAAGTGCCGCTGGGCGGCAGTAAAAGTTGTAACTGCGCATTACTGTGTACATTATCCAACACGATCAGCGCTTGTTTGGTGGCTAACAGCTCGCGTATGGCTGTACTGCGGCTGTCCAGATCTGTATATGCTGAAACGTCACGGCCGTACGCTTCCGCCCACAATTGTAAAATGGACATGACGGGCATCGTGTCCAGCCGTGCCCACAACACCCCATCCCTAAAATGGGGGCGTAGTTGGTAAGCCAGGCGCACCGCCAGCGCCGTTTTGCCAATGCCCACTGTCCCGCTCAAAAGATAAGGTTCCACATGATATTCAGCTAATAATAGTTCTTGCAGTCGGCCCAGCAAAGTGTCGCGGCCTATAAACGTGGCTAAATCGGGAATCATTTGGAAGGGAGCTGGTTTGTCTGCTAAAGATTGTTCGGCCGTCCACAACGTGAACAGCGCTTGTTCCCTTTCATCTTGAGACCCTCTTTGCAGATGTGTCAGCGGTGGATAGCTGGCGGCCTTCAATAACGTGTCTGTTTCACGCAGGTTCAGGCGCAGTGCCCCCGCCAGTCGCACGACATCTTGCCAGGCGCGCGGTCGTTTCACGCGCCCCTCTAGCCAATTGACAATCGTCATCTGGGGCACACTCGTCAGCCGTGCTAACTGACCCGGCCGGTAAGCCGAACGCTCAATATACGCATTTAAGATATCCGAAAATGACCCTGTCCCCTGCTGCATACTATGCCTCCCACTTTGCTAAAAACTGGTACAAATTGGTAAGAATTTGCACCAGACAATCCCACCTTAGTTTTTTATTATAGCCTCAGTCCGAATTGACAGGTAAAACGCTTACTAGGCGCTAAGCGGGGTTACCCATGAAAAAATAAATGTAGTATGTAATGTTTTATTAAGTATGAAGAAGCTGTAGAATGAAATGGGTAGGAAATGCTCTTTCTACAGGCTCTCACAAGATATAGGAGTATTAAATGTATCTTACACAGATTTCTTCAAAAGCAGCAATTCTGAAGATTGCCTTTGTGTTAGCGTTGGCGGTTAGCTTATTTCATCACGCCACAATAGCTCAGGCAGTGAATAATAGCTACTTGGGCAACGGCTATTTCTCAACTAGCAACTTAAAGCGGTGCCATATTGGGGGATATTCTACGCAAGCTCAAAATGCTTCTGCTCGCTGGAGTAGTGACACCGACATTAATATGTCTTACAACTGCACTGGAACCCACATCACCACAAATAACTCTAACTGGGGAAACTCTGGTTGGGCAGGGAAAGCAGTTATCACTAATGTTAACGGGCAAAACAACCTTAACCCTGGTTTTGACTATAACGTGATGTACCAGTCATGTACCGCACGTCTCAATCAATGGTATTTTGATAATAATCCTATCTTTTATACGAATGCGGAAATTCAAAAGCTCGCTACGCATGAGTTAGGCCATTGTTACTCGCTAGACCATGCCACTAACACAAGCGTAATGAACAATAGCAGCGTACCCCAAACCCAAGATATAAATCTCATAAATGCTCGCTACTAAAGTTTGTTACCATAGAAAGACACATAAAGAGGTGTATTATGCAAAGGTATAAAGCGATACTTATGTTTGTGATTGCAGTAAGCGTCATTGCTGTTGCGCTAGCATTAGGGAACATTAACAACCCTAAGGAAGAACCCCTGGCGAAGATTAATGCCCCAAGCCTTCGGAGAAATTCAAGCGCTTATTGGGTATCCCAAGCTCGAACGGTGCCCGACTTAGTAGGTGAGTCTGACTTAATCGTATATGCGCGTGTGAAGCAGGCACCAGTGACAAGAATCATAACACAAGAACTGCCTGTCCTCGATGAAGAAGGGACGCCCGTCGCTACGGTGATTGATTCGTTACCATTTTCGGATACGTTGTTTGAAGTGATCAAATCATACTCTGGATCTGTACCTAAAGAATTGTTAGTTATGCAAACGGGTGGTACTACATCTCCTTCGGCGGACACAGTTGAATTTGTTGAGTTTTCAGATGATCCGCTATACCGTGTCGGCGAAGAGTATATCCTTTTCTTAGTGGATATTTCAGGTGATTCTCTTCATGCTCCTGACCGCCAACTATACCGAGCAGTCAGTCCGGCCGGCAGATTTCAGGTTGCCAATGGTGTTGCCACTACATATTGGGTAGAAAGCACCGACAAGCTGTTACCGAATACTGTCAACGAACTTGAGAGACAAATCTCAATATCAGTGTCCACTACTATTCAAGAGGATCAGTAAAAACGTTTATCCTGCTCAAAATATAAAGGGTCTATGATAATAAGCAAGAGAAGTCGGCCATTTGGTCGACTTCTCTTGACAGAATTGTAATCCGGTTCATAGTGATCTGGCCGACCTTCATGTCGCCCCAGAAAGGAACAGCAATCGTGAACAAGCTAATATATAAGTTGCTCATAATTTTTATACTGCTTTTAACCGGCGCTTGTTCGACATCTAAATCTGCATCACAAGCGACAACGAATTCACAACAGTTGCGGATTTCTAATGTCGGTGACAAAAACATACAAGACCTTAACATCGTGTTTCCAGGAACAACAACAGCAGTTACACGTATAAATTTTGGGAGCATAGATTCTGGTCAAACAACAGAATATAAGCTTATCCCTGGTGGTGTATACCGCTACTCTGCGTATGAATATACACTTGATGGCGACAACGTTTTCCAGGCGGTAGTAGACTGGGTAGGCGAGGAACCATTGCCGGGAACATGGTTTACCTACCAAATCGTGCTAGACGAGACGAAGGTACAAGGTGATCAAATTCAGCTTGTCAATGTACTTACTGATAAATAGTTTTCGCTGCTATAAGGGAAAATGAAGAAGAGAGAGAAAATCGCTGCACCAGTTCCCTCGTTCACATAATTTGTGCTTTGAAAATGATGAAAAAGTTCCTGACTGTTCTAGCCTTTTTATGCGTTTTTTTGACAGTTTTTGCAGCCTGTAGCCCGTCCAACATTGCTCCTATCGCCGATGTTATCGCCTCGTCTACTCATGCGCCTACGGCCGTTGCAATCACTTTATCTCCCACTGGCCAGCAACCGATACCCGCCAGTGCGGCTTCAGCAACGGCCGTCACTACGCCACCCCTGTCAACCCCAACACGCGAACCTGCCACCTCTGTTGCGACGCCCACCCCCTTTGCACCACCAATGACCGAGGCGCTAACTTTTAAGCTGCTCCACCAACAAGGGGGCCTCATAAACAGTGTCGCTGTTGTGGGCCAAACCGCCTTTGTGGGGAGCGGTTCGCGGCTGGTCGTTGTGGATATAACCGATACGGCCGTACCACAGACTCTGGGACAAAGTGACATATTGCCTGGTCTGGTGACGGCCGTTCTGGTGCGTGATGGACGTGCTTATGTAGGTGCCGGTTCATCCGTCCTCACCTTCGATATCAGCGATCCGGGAGCACCGGTGCTGCTTGGGGAACTATTTCTCTCTGAGCGGATAGAACATCTGGCATTACAAGCTGAGACGCTCATCGCCGCTGCCGCTGCGGGACCGTCTGCGGCGCATGAAATTGGATCAGGCAAACTCTTTACAGTGGATGTGAGCCAGCCTGAACACCCGCAATTGCTGGATTCTGCCGATTTGCCCTGGGACATTCATGCTATCGCCCTGGCGAACAACATCGTTTATGCCAATCATCCTGCTGATGCGACTTTTTATGCGCTTGATATCAGTATACCCGATAACCTGCCCGACCCTGTCCCTTTCCCCGGTGCGACTTTGACATATAGTTTGCAAGCCCGCGATCAGACGCTCTATATGGGTGGCGGTCGCTCTGATATAAGTGCATGGGATGTCAGTGACCTAAAACAACCCCAAAAACTGTGGGAAGTCTTGGCCGAGCCTGACCCTGATTTTGGACTGGGAGTGGTAAATGGATTTGTTTTTGCGGAGGACAGCGTCTACCTGGATGCCGTCAGCTATGACGGTCAGATAATAGGGCCGTTGGCGCTGCCACTGCCTGAACCGATGGAAAACAATTCAGGCGAGCTTGTATCTTCCGGGATTGTTATCCAGGGTGACCAACTTGTCGTCGGCTCAACCAGTCTTAACCTGTATACCGGCGGTGACCGCGAAAAAATAGCCCTTAAAACCCGTTACCAAGGCCCCGGCCTCTCTCCCGGCCCGAGAGATATCGCCTTTGCTGGAGAAAATGGACTTGTCGTCAGCCGGAACGATGGTATAGAAAATAAGAGCAGCGACTTAACTATCGTCCAACTACCGGAGCTAAATTTTCTGGGAAAATTTATCAATGAGACAGCGTGTGTGGGCTGCCAGGGTACATTGGCGGATATTGGTCTGGCGGGTAATGTCGCTTACGTGACGGAGGGTGGCAATTTATATGCTATCGACATCAGCCAACCGACGCAGCCAACTTTAGCAGCCACCTATACTGCCGCCGACTTCGACGCCGGCTGGCGCATACTCTATGAATTATCTGTGGTTGCCGGGCGCGGCTATGCGGTAGGGTATGCGAGCAATCGCGCTGTTCTGGTGGAGTTTGATTTGAGCGACCCCCACGATGTGCAAGCTACAAAAATTTATTGGCAGGGCCATACAGAACATGTGACGGCGGAGGCAGACAGTCTGTATCTTTCGAATTATGCCTCAGATCAGCAGACATTTGAGCTGCACCGTTTTACACTCGCCGGGGAAGAACCGCAGTTAACTGGCGCGGTGGCGGTGGCTAACGACGTTTATGATATCGTTTTAGATGGCGATGTTGCCTTGATAGGTACGGACGCTGGTCTCATCGTTGTGTCTGCAGATGCGGCTACAGGCCTGCCCATGGTGACCACCCAGCTGCAGATCCCTGGTGGGCTGTGGGAACTGGTGCTCGTGGATGATCTGCTGCTGGCAACAACGGCCGAATCTTTTGGCAGCGGCCGTCTCCTGACCATTGATCTGCAAGACCCCAACCAGCCCCGCGTGATGGGCACTGCTTTGCTGCCGAGCGGCAAAGCCGAATTGGCAGTCTCGCATGAAGGCTCGATTCTCGTGGGCAATCCAGCTATGGGGTTGATGGTTTTTGCAATGGTAAAATAATAGCATAGAGAAACGAAAATGAAGGCAATTGGGGAAAAGTACGGCCGTTATGGCTATTTTGTGTATATATTATGTCTGGCTGTGTTGTGTGGATGTACGGCATCTGGGCGTGTGCTGCCAGCACCTGATGCGCAGCCGTCACCTGTTGCAACGGCCCCTGTAAGCGCACCAACTCTAACAAATACCCCTCTAAGCCCACCAACAGCCTCCCCTACACCTACAAACCGGCCAGAGAAAAGCACACCAACCGCGACCCTACCAAATGGAACGAGTGCGGCAGCCGATCAAGAAGCAGAAGAAACAGTTGATACCTGTGTCGATATAACCTTCATATTTAATGTTGATACCCCCTCAACAGGCAAAGCTCGTTGGCGATTTGATGATGAAGGCGCTTTATACTGCTGCGACCATACCAATTCAGTGTATCAGATCATTAAAAACCGTGACCCAGCCAGTCAGCTTGTCCTTTTCTCAGTCAGAATGGACAACAATGTGCCCACCAAAAGTCTCAATATTGTGGTTGATTTGGCAACGGGCGACTTCAAAAATTTGGGGGCTAACTACGTAGATGACCCCAGATATATTTTGACCTGGCTGCCGGACGAAGAGCTGGTCTGGATAGATACCAAAGGAGACATGTATCGGGGTTCACTAGTCACTCAGGCAGCGTTAAACGCACCCTCTAAAATGACCGATGTGTGGTATGTGGCGCCAGATCGCCTTTTGGCCAGAGATGAAGCTGTACAATTTTACTATTTTGACTTAACAAACGCGGTTTGGACACCATTGCCCGCAGGTGAAAGCGAAAAAATTACTACGCGTTGGGTCGAGAACGCTGCGGTTTCTGATGATAGTGAGTATGTCTTTTTCTTCTACCCATCTTACACGGCTCTTCTATTCAGCGATTCTGGCACTGTGCAAATCGTTTCCCCAGAATTCGATCCTCCAGACGAATATTATGTCACACCCAATGGTAAGGAGGGTGACACCTTTTTCCCGCCACAGCAGATCAAAGGAACTCCCTATTGGTTCTTTCCTACGGAACATATTTTCCGAGAATACGCAGGAACTAGCTATATATCAAAAAGCTATATAGTTGATTCAAGAACGGGTGCAGTTATAGAACATGAGGTCTTGGGCATTCCCCCTGAATTGGCTGTCTATGATTCTTATTTATCGCCCGATCGCACAGTGGTTGCTGTAGAGGTGGTTGAGGCAATAGACACGTTAGAAAATTACCCCGCACAAGTGGCTCAAACCTGGTTTATCTCCCTTGCCACAGGCGAAGCACATGTTGAGGAGGGCGAGTTTGTGGGTTGGGAATCCGAGGATGAAGCCTATCTCCACGCGCCTCTGACCTGCGTAGAGCAGGAAATCACAATTGAGTTAACCCCCTAAGCAGAAGCTTGACCGCCAACTGTAATGATGGTCGTGTTTAGATGAGCCGACCTAGAAAATATTTCGGGTCTTCAGGATGTCAGGGGGTGCTTGACCTGCAAGTCGAATCGCTTCTAAGATAGCCTCACGCGATAAGTTGCTGCGATGATAATTGGTCAGCACATCATCGACTGTAGCACCATTACCTAGATAGGCTAGTACACGCAGGCAGAAATCC
>JAGRDI010000427.1:0-238 GCA_020432765.1 Anaerolineales bacterium
GAAACTCAATTAAGTTGTTAATCTGTTGAATGGTAGAGAATGTTTGATTGTTCACACACTCTATTTTTCTACCATTTGGCGGTTTGTACAAGTTACAAGCCGCCTTTTATTTTTATTGTCTAAAGTCAAGTAAACAGTTAATGACGCTATTTAGGGCATGTTTAGTGCGTTTATGGATCTTCATAACTGGACACGGGCGTTATTATTTTAACAGAGGAGACGCCACGCCGCTGCGCGG
>JAGRDI010000427.1:253-1036 GCA_020432765.1 Anaerolineales bacterium
AATGAATGAAAATGGAGCGCAGACTGCCAGTCTGTCAATGAACGCAAGCAAGCTGCCCACGCTCCATCGTTGAGTTTGCAAACTTCCTGATATTACGTAAACTTCAGAGATGGATAGAATTGATTTTCGCTCGGATACAGTCAGTTGGCCTACGCCAAAAATGCGTACAGCGATGGCCGAAGCTATTGTTGGGGATGATGTTTATGGAGAAGACCCAACCGTTAATGCACTAGAAGCGCTGGCAGCCGCTAAATTAGGTAAAGAAGCTGGTTTGTTTGTAGCCAGCGGCACGATGGGCAATCTTGTTGGACTGCTGACCCACGCTGGTCGTGGTGATGAAGTTATCATCGGACAAGATAACCATGTGATGATGTGGGAAGCGGGTAGTGTGGCGGCTTTAGGCGGCATTTTCCCACATGTTTTGCCGACAGATCAATACGGCCGTTTAGACCTCGAATCTGTCGCTGCTGCTGTGCGCTCTGATGATCCTCACTTACCCAGGACCCGTGTGATCCATGTCGAAAATAGTTACGGCAACAAATGTGGCTACCCTATTTCAGTGGATTATTTTGCTGATATTCGTGCTGTTGCCGATGAATATAATTTGGCTGTACATATGGATGGTGCGCGTTTGTTCAATGCGGCCGTTGCCTTGGGTGTGGATGCCAGCGCAATCACAGAGCATGTGGATTCAGTCACGTTTTGTCTGAGCAAAGGCTTGTGTGCCCCCGTGGGTTCTATCATTTGTGGGTCGGCTGACTTTATTCATGCGGCACGGCGCAC
>JAGRDI010000427.1:1090-3927 GCA_020432765.1 Anaerolineales bacterium
TAAACGAGATGATTGAGCGCATGGCTATAGATCATGACCATGCTCGTTTGTTGGCTGCGGGCTTATCCAATATCCCTGGCGTAAAATTGGATATAGACATGGTCAAGACAAATATGGTATTTTTTAGTTTGACAGATGAAATTACGCTGCCGGCCAGGGAAATCACGACACGTTTACAGGCTGAAAACATTTGGATTGGCGCGAATGGTCCACGTAAATTTCGTGTAGTAACCCATTATTGGATCGATCATGACCATGTCACCAAGTTTTTAGCAACCTTACGGTCAATTTTGGCAACCTGAGGCGGTTCATTATTTGGCAAGCGTTATGGCTGTGTCGGATAATTAGGTTCGGAGATCATTATGAACAACACATTCATCGGGCAAACCATTAATGAACGTTATCGTTTAGATTCCCTGCTGGGTGATGGCGGTATGGGCAGCGTGTACCGTGCCTTCGATCAAAATTTGCAGCGCAAAGTGGCTATCAAATTGATGCACGGTCATTTTGCACGCCAAGAAGAGTTTCGTCAGCGTCTTGTGCAGGAGGCCCAAACGGCCGCACGTCTAGACAATCCCTCGATCGTCCAAATTTATGATTTTGGTTCCGCAGATATCGGCCCCTTTATTGCCATGGAATATGTGGAAGGGGGCAGCTTGCGTGAGCATCTGCAACGGCTGCAGCGCTTGAACAAATATTTGCCGTTTAACCAAAGTTTGCAAATTGGTATCCAAATTGCCGAAGCATTGGATTATGCGCACAAGCAGGGGGTGATTCACCGGGATGTGAAACCCGGAAATATACTGCTTAAACGACTCAGTCATCCTGATGAAGTTGGTGCACAACCATTTCGTGCCAAGCTAACAGATTTTGGGTTGGTAAAATTGATCGAAGGTTCTCCGATGACCCAAAGTGGTGCAACCGTGGGCACACCTACTTATATGTCTCCAGAACAATGTGAAGGGGATGATTTAGACGGCCGTTCCGATCTCTATTCGTTTGGTATCGTCATGTATGAGTTGGTGACCAACCGACTGCCATTTGCTTTCCAGACATTGGCAGATGCCATCTCAACACATAGGCGTGGTGTGCAGCCTTCCCCTGCAAGTGAATATCGTTCGGACGCGCCGCAATTAATCAACAGTTTTCTCGCAAAAGCATTGGCAAAATCACCCGAAGATCGGTTTACATCTGGATATGAAATGGCGCAAGCCTTGCGTGCTGCGCTGATTGCGCTCGAAGGTGCGCCCACCCGTGTGATGATGCGTCAAGAATTAGACATTTTAGACGAAGTCGAGCAGCCGCCGGATGGGTATGAGCTGCATATTCTGACGCCCAATCACCCTTCCAGCGTTGTACATCTGACCCAATCTGTCTTTACGCTTGGTCGCAATGCTGACAATGATATTGTATTGCCTGCTGAAGGCGTTTCACGTCATCATACGCGCTTGCAAGCGACTTCTTTGGGCTGGGAAGTTGTCGATTTGGGCGGCACGAACGGCACCTGGATTGACAGCCGACGCTTAAGGCCCAATGAACCAGCACCGATCTCGCCTGGGTCCACCATTCGCATTGGCCCCTATGAATTAACTCTTCAAGGGCCAGAAATCCCTCAGGACATGTTGTTAGTAGGTGCAACGCTCGCGGCCACGGTCATTCCTGGTATACCCACGGAGCAGCCGCCGCGACCAACTGTACCATTAGGTGTATTTGCTGCTCAAGAAACTTTTGTAATTGAACCAGAAAAGTCGGTCGAAATCCGTGTCGAAGTGACCAATCACAGCGATTTGGATGATCGGGTCACCTTGCGAGTAAGCCGGATTCCACCAGAATGGATCCAGACCCCTCCTCGTTTTGTGGCTGTAAAGGCGGGTGAGAGTATACAACAGGCGATTGTTATCCGAGTTCCCAAAACTCCCAAAACTCCCAGCGGTTTGCAGCGTATGAAGTTGCAATTGGTTTCGCAGCGTTATTCAGCTATCAATGTTGCGATTGTGATCAATTTAAATGTACAACAATTTGTCGCTTTTACAGCTAAAATGGAGCCAGAACATGTTAAAGTGCCGGCTGATGTAACGGTGACAGTACAAAATGTGGGTAATGCGGCAGGTTATTTTGTGGTTACGGCGCATGATCCAACCGAGGCTTTGCGCTTTTTTGGCGAAAAGGGTCGCATTTCACTACAACCGACCCAGGTTGCATCAGTTCCGCTGCGAATTGAAGCCGCTGACCAACCACTCTTAGGAGCATCAGAGACAATCCCCTTTGCGGTGAATGTTGGGTCGCGGCAAACTGGTAAACAAATACTGGCTGGTGAAGCAGATGTCAGCGGCCGTATTCCTAGCTGGCTGATGTTTTTGTTACTTTTCTTGGTGACCGTGGCTTGTGTTTTTGTGGGTATTGCTGCTGTAATCAATTGGACACGCGGGAGTGAAGAAGTTGCCACTCCTGTTGCGCCGGTTGACTCTGGCGCAACGGTTCTCAATGTAGTCGGTGATGTGCGGGTGCAAGTTGGTGATGAAGAAACGGCCGTTACCCCTGGCAGAACGATTTTAGCCGATTCAACAATTACAACCGGTGGCGATGGACAGGTTACATTAATATTAGCAGATCAGAGTACCCTCTTTTTAACTGAGAACGGCTCATTAACGATTGTAAAATATGCCACAGACCCGAATGCCTTAAGCCAATCATCGATCTTTAAGTTGAATCAAGGAGATTTACTCCTACGCAAACCTGGCCCTGGTAACCTGCTGCAAGTACAAGGTCAAAATGGCAGCAATATCGCTTCCCTGCAATATCAAGAAACAGGAAGTTCAGCGGCAAGGCCCACGCAC
>JAGRDI010000428.1 GCA_020432765.1 Anaerolineales bacterium
TTTAGAAACCAGTTTTTGTTTGTTAAAAATGGACAAGTTCGTGCCATCGGGTAAAATTTGGGTGGAGTCAAATTATGTTTAGCTATCTAGAAAATCCTACACAACGATATTGGATAATCGCCCTGTTAATCATCTGGGCGGTGCTGCTTTTTGGCGGCTTTATTTTGGGATCATCTGGCAGTGGTCACCGCATGCCCACCTGGACACGCATGGCTTCATCGGCGACATTGGTTCTCGCTGGGTTTAGCTGGTTTCTGATCAGCCGCAATTATGGCGTTACCCAATATGGGCTGCTAATTGCGATTGGTATGACTTTTGGATTTTTAGGAGATTTGTTCCTGGCAGGTGTGCTGCCCGGTGGACGTTCAGAGATTGGGGGCATTGCGGCTTTTGCTGTCGGTCACATCTTTTACATTATTGCTATCTGGCGTTTTGGTAGTGCTCATGGGCTGGATACAACTGGCGCACGGTGGGGATCATTGATTGCGTGGTGGTTAATCGCTATCATCGCCTGGTATTTTGTGGTCTACAGCGGCGCAGACGGACCCTCCTTGCAGTGGGTTGTCTTGCCATATGCGTTACTATTGGCAAGCACGGCCGGCCTGGGAACAGGTTTGGCATTACAAGAACCGATGTTCATTCTATTGGCAGTTGGAGCCGCGCTGTTTCTGTTGTCAGACTTGATTTTAGGCGGCATGTGGTTTGCTGATTTGGATTTCCCCTTGATAGATGATGTTGTCTGGCTGACTTATGGCCCCGGGCAAATGTTAATTGTCTATTCGATTGGGACAGCGATTAAATTTGTGTTGGGATGATGCTTT
Organism: Anaerolineales bacterium; assembly: GCA_020432765.1. Classification (GTDB taxonomy): domain Bacteria; phylum Chloroflexota; class Anaerolineae; order Promineifilales; family Promineifilaceae; genus JAACFF01. The sequence goes on from JAGRDI010000428.1 coordinate 822, forward strand.
TTTGCCACGAATTGCACTAATTTCACGAAATTAGTAGGGAAGTAGCAGCGTTTCAAAGTGACAAAATTGACTTTGCAACCTTGCCACTTTGAAACCTCCAACTATTTGTCCTTGTCTTTATCATCATCGCCTTGATCATCCTGTGGGAAACGGAAGAAGCTGTTGGCAAGCGCTGAGCCGCGCTGCGGTAGGCGGATTTCGCCAAATTGCTGTTCGTATTTGGCGATATTTTGTGCCAGGGCTATGTGTAACATTTTGGCGTGCATGGGGGTCATGATGATGCGTGCTTGCACGGTGCCACGCGCTGAACGCGGCAGCAGTTGGGCAAAATCAACGACCATTTCCGCAGGAGAATGGGTGATAAAAGCTACATTGGCATAAACCGCTTTCAAATCTTTGGGTAAATCGATATTGACCTTTTTTTGAGGGGGTTTAGGTTGTTCTTTTTCTTCTTCGCTCATGTTGGTTTCCTTTGTAAAAGCGTTCGGCTTGTCAGCAATCAGCAATTCAGCCGGTTCGCCAATTTGCCAGAGCGTGAGCTGAACAGCTTGTTGTCTTGATTTACATGGGTAAAGATACTATAAGTTGAATTTCTGGGCAATTTGGTTAAGACTGCAGCGAATTTCATGATACAATGCGGGTATGGGTGCAGCAGGGTTTGAAGTTGTTGAACATACGGCCGATTGGGCTTTGCGCGTTTGGGGTTCTGATTTGGGTGTATTGTTTAAACAAGCTGCACTGGGCATGGGTTTTTTGATGGTGGGTGATTTAACGGCCGTTGCCCTCCAAATTAACCGCAATCTAAACCTACAAGCCTTTGACCGTGAAGATTTACTTGTCGAATGGTTAAGCGAATTAGTTTATTGTGCCGAAAGTGAGTATCTTATTTTTCGCCAATTCGATATTCACACCATCTCTGATACAGCATTAAAAGCAACTCTAACGGGTGACAAAGTGACCCAAATCGACAAAGATATCAAGGCTGTAACGTATCATAATTTGGCGATTGCAGAAACGGCCGTTGGCCTAGAAACCACCATTGTATTTGACGTATAGACGGGGAGGCAAAACGATGCAAAGTAAAGATTTTCAGCGCATTTCTCCATATGTCTACGAAATCTCACAAACATTCCGTGCAGACATGGTTGTGCCCGCTCGTTTTTATGCCGACGGCGAACTGTTAGCAGATGCTTTGAGGGATAAAAGCCTGGATCAATTAGTGAACACTGCCACCTTACCCGGCGCTGTCAAATATGCCCTGGCAATGCCTGACATTCACCAGGGATATGGTTTTCCGATTGGCGGCGTGGTCGCCACTGAACTGCCTGACGGTGTGATCTCACCTGGCGGTGTTGGGTATGATATAAACTGCGGCGTCAGATTGTTAGGCACACATTTGGACGTCGAAGAAATCACGCCCTTCTTAGATAATCTGGCCACAGAATTGCAGCGTAACTGCCCACATGGGGTTGGACGTGGCGGCAAGATTCGTCTGAAGCGAAATGAACTCATCCGTCTGGTCGAACAGGGTGGGCGCTGGGCTGTCAAGCATGACTACGCGACTGAAAATGATTTGGAGTATACGGAAGAAAACGGCCGTATTCCAGGAGCCGATGCCAGCAAAGTCAGTGAACGTGCCTTAAATCGGGGTCAAGATCAAATTGGATCACTCGGCTCTGGCAATCATTTTATTGAATTAGATAGGGTCGAAGAGGTTTTCGACGTGCAAGCAGCCGAACGTATGGGACTTTCACCCGGACGGGTTGTCGCTCAAATTCATTGTGGTTCACGTGGGTTTGGTCATCAAATCTGCTCTGATTATGTCAAACAATTCCAGCGTGTTGTACACAAATACCACATCAAACTACCAGACCGGGAATTGGTGTGTGCGCCTTTGAGCAGCCCAGAAGGGCAAGATTATCTGGCAGCGATGAGTGCCGCCGCCAATTATGCGTTTGTCAACCGGCAAGTGCTCACCTATCTCATTCGGCAAAGCTTTGAAGCGGTCTTGGCAGGCAAAGTCCACAATCATCATGTCTATCAGATTTATGACATTGCTCATAACATGGCAAAAATCGAGACGCATGCAGTCAACGGCCGTTCCATACAATTATGTGTGCATCGCAAAGGGGCCACTCGTGCTTTTGGTCCCGGATCGCCTGAACTCCCTGCTAACTATCGCGACATCGGCCAACCCGTTTTGGTGCCCGGTTCCATGGGAACCGCCAGTTGGATTTTAGTCGGCACAGCAAAATCGATGCAGCAAAGTTTTGGCTCGACCTGCCACGGTGCCGGGCGCACAATGAGTCGTGCCCAAGCCAAGCGCACAGTCGATGGCAGTGACCTACGTCAAACGTTAGAAGCCGATGGCATCCGCATCCGTGCCGGCAGTTTGCGCGGGCTTGCCGAAGAGGCGCCCAGCGCCTACAAAGATGTCGATCGTGTCATCGAAGTTGTCCATGGGGCCGGCATCGCCAAAAAAGTAGCTCGTATTGTACCTTTAGCTGTTATAAAAGGATAAATAACGTTTTTCTTCGTGCATTCCGTAATCTTCGCTGTTAAAATCAAACGGCGTGACCAGAAATAAAAATCAAATAATCGTGTTTGTATGCAAACTGTGAAATTACAGACAGCATGAATGAAAACATTTTTGGAGGGGCAAACATGAAAATTGACAGCAAACAACTATTTGGATATGCGATAGTCATCATTTTAACCATAACTGCAACACTCGCCGCCATGACATTGATGCAGCGCACACGGCCCGCCCCCATCAAAATTTTGCCGCCAGAGCCAACAGCAACTCCTGAACCAACGTCAACACCGGGGCCAATTAAGGTATTTGTAAATGGTGCTGTTATCGTAGAAAACACCTACACTTTACCCCCTGACAGCCGGGTCGAAGCAGCCATTGAAGCTGCCGGCGGCTTTGCCCCAGATGCAAACAGAAGCGTCATTAATCTGGCACAATCCTTAGATGACGGCATGCAGGTGTACGTGCCCACACTCACAGAAGATCCAGGCGAACCACCAATTGTGGTCATGCCTCGATCGGGCGGAAGCGATACAATCTTAGACACGGCCGTAACCAATGGTATCATCAATATTAATACGGCCGATGCCAACGCCTTAGAATCTTTACCGGGCGTTGGCCCCAGCACAGCCGAAAAAATCCTCGAATACCGTGAAGCAAATGGCCCTTTCACAACCATCGAGGATATTATGCAGGTACCCGGCATAGGCGAAGGCAAATTTGCCGAAATGCAAAATTTTATCACCGTTGACAATTGATTGGAGCAAAGTAGCAGTGTTGCAAAGACGAAAGTCGATTTTAACCCTGTCCCTTTGAAATCTTTCAACCTAATTGGAGATTTTCTCATTACAATTTTTGCCTGGCTGCGTGCCTTACCCAATAATCCCATCTATCGCCGCGAAAAGGGTGAATGGGGGCAAGCAAACCCCTATTACGCAGCCTTGACGCGCTATTCACCACTGTTAATCTTGGGGATTATTTTCTTGGGGTTTTGTGGCGGCATCAGTAATACATCTCTATTTGTCGGCAATGAAGATTTACTGGCGGTTTATTGTTTAATTTGCATCCCCGGCATCTTGATCGCAATTGTTTCTTTATATGGCACGCTCATGGCTCCTGTCGTGACAGCACCATTAATCAGCATGGAACGTGGGCACGGCACCTGGGACATTTTGCGCGTTACCCCGCAATCAACGCGCTCAATCTTATTGGCCAAACTGTTTGGCGGGTTAGCACGTTTGCGCATCTGGCCATTTTTATTGGGTTTGAGTTTGCTACAGGGCGTTGTGATGGCATTTAGCATCACAATCGCCGGAGAATCACTCATTTTATGGGGAGTGCCGTTGGGATTAGCAACCTTTCTGCGTCCATGGCTCGAGATATTGTTTGCTGGTTTTGTCGGCATGGTGGCCTCGTTATGGTTAACCTCGGCGATGACAGCGTTGATTGCCGCTTATACGGCCGTATTCCTCATGAAACTATTTAACAGCAGTGCCCTTTGGTCGTTACTCGCCCTGGCCCTCGAAGCATACCAACCCATCATTTGGAGCACAATCGGTCCGCTAATCATCTATATTTTGGCATTGCTCATTTTGTTAGGACTGTTATGGCAGCGTGCCAAACAGCTTAGCCAGGATTAGGCTTATTTGTAGACACCCTTTAACCGTGTAAAATAAAACCTATGGCAGAATTAATCGAGAGCAACAAACGGCCGTTTAGTGCCCTCACCCAAAATCCCATCACCATCAAGGAATTGCGCAGCCGAATGCGGGGTCGCCGTGCGTTTGTCATCCTGACCGTCTATCTGCTGGCAATGAGCAGCCTGATTGCACTGGTCTACCTCGCTTATGGTGAATCCAGCACGCCTTATAATTCAAATGCGGCTGATGCCGGAAAAGCGGTATTTACGGCCGTTCTCGCCGTGCAAGTCTTCCTGGTGCTGTTCGTCGGGCCAGCCTCTACCGCAGGCGCTATCAGCGGTGAAAAAGAACGCCAAACCTTCGATTTATTGCGCACGACCTTGCTCACCCCACGCACGCTTGTGCTGGGCAAACTCAGTTCAGCACTCAGTTATGTCTTTTTACTCATCTTCGCTTCTATCCCATTACAAAGCATCGCCTTCCTGTTAGGCGGTGTCTCCTTAAGTGAACTGTTGATTTCACAATTATTGATTCTGGTAGCGGCCGTTACTTTTGCCATGTTTGGTTTATATGCCTCAAGTGTCATGCGTACCACACTCGCAGCCAGCATCCTGACCTTTAGCGCCAGCTTATTCATCACCTTCTTTCTGCCTTTAATCGTCCTTCTGCTAGCCTCGATTATCGTGCCGCTCTTTGGATCATTGAGCTGGATTAGCGATGCTGCCTTGCAAGCTGCAGGCATCTTGCTGGCGTCCACAAATCTACCCGCGACCTTGATCTTGAGCGACATTATATTGCTCACCGAAAACTCCTTACTTTTTTTCCCAGTTTCTTTTGGTAGCCATACGATTGCTGGTTATAACGTATGGCTCATATCACCCTGGCCACTCTTCTTGATTTTCTATACATTGCTGACCTTCCTTCTCTTCTGGCTCTGCGTACGCCGCATTGGACGTATCGCCGATAGTTAAATTATTTGGCTAGTGCCTGGTACGAGGGTACAAACCTTTTATGACCAGACTGGTTTATCCCCGCGCCCGGCACTACGTACGAAAAGATGCAACCAAATTCAGCCTACGATCAACTTACCCAACAGATTGCCAAATGGCGCAGCCGTCGTCGTTGGTATAATGCTGTCATTTGGATACCACGTGGGGTTTTGGCTGCATTACTAGCGGCGGTTGGATTGGCGACGGTGGCACGGTTACGGCCGTTGCTCACCAATCAAGAACTTGCCATCATTGCTGGTGGGATTGCGGTTGTCGGTTTCCTAATCAGCATCACCGCCTTATTTTGGCATCAGGAAAGCCTCGGTTTGGAAGCTGCCTATTTTGATCGTCTTTTTCAGTTAAAAGAACGGGTAAGTACGGCCGTTGAAATTCAAAACGGCAACCTAACCACGACACCTGAAATCGCCGACGCTCAATTGCAAGATACACTCAAAAATGCTGTTAGAGTTAATTTCACTATCGCTTTGCCACTTAAGCTTAATCGACGGGATGTCTTCCTGCTGCTAATTGCCCTGGGACTGCTAATAGCCGCGATAACATTAGACAATCCGCAAGAAACCGTTTTACAAACCCGACGCGCTGTCAGCACAGCCATCGAAGATCAAGCCGCTGCACTTGAAGCGCTTGCTCAAGAAGTCCAACAAAATCCAAACTTGAACGATGAGCAGGCCGCCGAAATTCTAGAACCAGTCACGGATGCATTGGCTGAATTGCAAAACAACACTCTCAGCCAGGAAGAGGCGATGGCCGTCCTATCTGAAGCGGAAGCGGATTTACGTGCATTGAGCAATGAATTTAATGGTGAAGATTTACAACAGCGTCTGCAAACGGCTGGTGAAGCATTGGCCAACCAAACTGCCAGCCAAGGCATTGGTGAGGCGCTGAAAAATGGCAACCTTGCCCGCGCCGGGTCTGAATTAGCACAATTAGCGGATGAATTAGGCACACTCAGTCAAGCAGAACAGGCGCAGCTTGCACAAGATTTAGCAGCAACGGCCGCTGCACTCAGCACAACTGATCCCCAACTCGCTGCACAACTCAACAATGCCGCCGCAGAACTTGCAGCAGGCAACCAGGAAGCCGCCATTGAGCATATGCAATCCGCCGCCGCCACTTTCCAACAACGCGCACAAGAAACGGCCGCTGCCCAACAAGCCCAAAACGCCGCCGATCAAATGACAGTTGGTCAACAAGAAATTGCCACAGCCAGCCAATCTGGCAGCTCCCAAACCACCACAAACGCTGAACAAAACGGACAGTCCCAAAACCCAAGTGCAGGACAAGCCGGTCAGGGTGAAGGACAAGCAGGCAGTGGCTCAGCTCAAGGACAAGCCGATTCACAAACCCCGGACACAGGAGGGCAAGGCACTGGCGGGAGTTCAACTGAAAACATTTTTGTCCCCGATAATCTCGATCTCAGCGGCGAAGAAGGTGTTGCGATCGAACTGCCCGTCGAATGCCGTAATAATCCTGAGCAATGCGGCCCACTCTTGAACCAAACGCCAACCGAATTTGGGCAAGAAGGCAGCAGCATACCTTATTCTCAGGTCTTTGGCGATTATCGCAACGCCGCTAACGAAGCACTTACTGGTGACTATATTCCGCTCGGCTTGAAAGGCTTTGTACGCGACTATTTTTCGTCGCTGGAACCAGATAATTAGACAGCAGATAAAACTGCACCTAAAATGACGAAGTTTGCTTTCACAGTCTAGCATTTAGCCGACAAAGGTCGGCTTTGCAATTACAGCCGAGAATTTATTCGCTGGGTTTCAAAAGAAGTTTACGGACAAACATTATGACAGAAACAACCTTATCCACCACAGATTTCCGTGCAACGGCCGCTTCCATTGAAAGTGAAGTTGGCAAAGTTATTGTCGGCCAACAAGAAGTTGTGCGTTTCACGCTCATCGCCATTTTGAGCGGCGGCCATGTACTTCTTGAAGGCGTGCCCGGCTTGGGCAAAACCATGCTCATTCGCACTCTGGGACAAGCACTCAACCTCGACTTCAGCCGCATTCAATTCACACCCGACTTAATGCCGTCCGACATTACTGGCACAGAGATCATGGAAGAACAAGCTGACAGGCGACGCGGCTTTCGTTTTCAAAATGGCCCTGTTTTTGCCAATTTGGTGCTGGCCGACGAGATTAATCGTGCCACACCCAAAACCCAATCTGCCTTACTGGAAGCGATGCAGGAAAAAACAGTCACAGTCGCCAATCACACTTATCCGCTGCCACAACCCTTTTTTGTACTCGCCACCCAAAATCCCATCGAGCAGGAAGGCACATACCCCCTGCCAGAAGCACAATTAGACCGTTTTATCTTCAAAATCAATGTACCTTTTCCATCCGCCAATGATTTAACTGAAATTTTGGCACGCACAACTGGGGGGGCAGCGGCCGCTCCCACCACAACTGCCGACGGCAACCAACTCGTCTCCATGCAAAAATTGGCGCGTCAAGTACCCATTCCCAGCCATGTCAGCCAATATGTGAGCCGCCTCATCGTGGCGACCCATCCGAGCAGCAGTCCTGCGCCGCTGGTCAACCAATATGTACGTTATGGTTCCAGCCCGCGTGGTGGACAGGCGCTCGTTTTGGGTTCAAAGATCACAGCCCTGCTGGCCGGGCGTTTTAATGTGAGTTTCGATGATGTAACGGCCGTTGCCCCCGCTGCCTTACGCCATCGACTGCTGCTCAATTTTGAAGGTCAAGCTGAAGGCATCCAACCAGACGATGTTATTGCTGATCTCATTAAAAATGTATCCCAGACAACCCCATAACCAGCAGGATAAAGAGTATAGTATTCAAATGAATATCAACCTACTTACAAACGTATTGCTTAACCCGACCCCGGAAGCAGTTTGGCAGTTACAAGCTGATCTACTGGCCGCGGGACACTCTTTGCAAGCAGATGAATTTGCCTTACTTGATGCCTTTTACCATTACCTGACTGCCATGCAAGCCAACCTCACCTCACAAGGCTATACACAGTTGGCCTCCTATTTAAGTATCGGTGCAGCAGGAATGGCCGTATTAGAAGGTGGCATGGCTGCTAATTTGTCTTTACTGCAAATCATGCGTGAAGGCTTGACTGTTTTATCATCACGCCAATATATCAAAGGTTCCACGGCCGAAATTGAACGCACGATTCGGGATTCAAGCTGGTTTTTATACCGTGCCTTTTGGCAGCTTTCATCTAACACCCAGGCCAGTTTGTCACGCGACAGACGCCGTCAACAACTCGATGATTTATTTGCCCCATTACAAGATGGGCAGACGGAAACGGCCGTTAAAGGAATTTTGGTAGGGCGCTTATTTCAGGCAATCTTGATCATGACTTTACACGCTGCGAGCCAATAATCAGTAAGGAACCAGAATGACTTACATCGAATTAACACATATTTCCTCGAATAATATCTCAAAACTGTGGAAATCTGTGGCCAAAACGCCCAAACAACTCTATGCTCATTTTCGATGAAACCACATTACGCAAACTTGAAAACCTCACTCTGATCGCCGATCAGGTGCGTGTTGGCGTCATGAAAGGCAACCGGCGCAGCAGCAAACGCGGCTCGGCCATTGACTTTGCCGACTATCGTGACTATGCGCAAGGCGATGATTTAAGGCGTTTGGATTGGAATGTGTATGCACGCCTGGAACGGCCGTTTATCAAACTATTTGAAGCCGAAGAAGACCTCACTGTGCATCTGCTCGTGGACAGCAGTGCCAGTATGGATTGGCCGCCAGAATCTAACGACAACAAACTACACCACGCCTTGCAGTTAACAGGTGCGCTTGGCCACATTGCTCTCGCAACCGGCGATCGTGTCACCGTCACCCTACTCAACAGCCAGCACGAACGTAGTTGGGGCCCATTTCGACACCAACAAAACAGCCTGCACCTCTTTCGTTTTTTAGAGTCTGCCACGCCTGGCGGTCTAACAGACATCAATTTGTCCTTAAAAAACTATGCGCTGCGTGCGCGTCGACCCGGTTTATTGTTACTATTCAGCGATTTGTTAACCCAAAACGGATACAAAGAAGGCTTAAATGCGCTGCAAGCACGCGGCTACGAAATCGGTATCATCCATATCCTCAGCCCAGCAGAAACAAACCCCGATATGCATGGTGATTTAAAGCTTATCGATGTCGAAAGCGGCCTGGATGCAGAAATCACCTTAGATGCCTCTACACACGCTCAATACCGCGCAAACCTCGCTAATTGGCAAAATGAAATCTCTCAATTCTGCCACAAACGCAGCATTCATTTTATTCCGGTGTCTACAGATGAATCATGGGAAAAACTCATCCTGCAAACATTTCGTGGACAAGGTGTGGTTAAATAGTGGCATTTTTAACCCCCATTGCGCTCATTCTTGGCCTGTTAGCCATTCCAATCATTATCATGTATATGCTGCGCTTGCGGCGGCGCGAGGTGATGGT
>JAGRDI010000429.1:0-4925 GCA_020432765.1 Anaerolineales bacterium
ATATATGTGCATTTTGATGTCGATGTGCTTGACCCTGCCGACGCGCCCGCCATGAACTATCCTGCCGCCGGTGGCCCGACTGTAGATGTAGTGCGAGCCGTATTTAAACGCTTGGCGGCTTCGGGACAAATTGTGGCTGTATCGGTTTCTGCCTGGAATCCAGATATGGCAGGCAGTGACCGTACACAAGAAATCGTACTGAATTTGTTAGCGGAATTAATCGCATGATGCAACTTCAATACTTTGCTATTTCAGAAACAGGGTTACGGCCGTTGCCTATCCCTCCAGGTGCACACAGCTTTGCCGATTTATATGCTGGCTTGCCGCTGGGTGTCTATTCAGCCCTGCGCACATTCGGGCATAACAAATTCCTGGATTTGGAAGAACATTTGGCGCGCACGCGGCGTTCGATGAATTTGTTAGGTTGGGATTATGTTTGGGATGAAAATCGTTTACGGCATGCCATCCATACGGCAGCCACTGCCTTTCCGGCAGAAAATGCACGTGTGCGTTTTGATATACTTTCTGCTGAAGCCAGCGAAAAGTTAGGTTGTGAGAGCCGCGAATTGTTAGCCTTGATGCCCTTTAAGCCCATTCCGGCCAACTTTTATGCACAAGGAGTGGGTGTATATGCGACGCGAGCGTTGTCGCGTAAACGGCCGTTGGCCAAAACCGCTGACTTTGCCGAACAGCGCAAGATTTTTCCTGTTGGTGTGGAGCAAAATGCCTATGAACGCTTAATTGTCAATTCCGCAGGTGATATATTAGAAGGCACAATGACCAACTTTTGGGCTGTGCGTGCTGGTGTTGTGTGGACGGCTGGCACAGATGTTTTAGAAGGTGTAACCCGCAAAATCATCCTCTCGTTATTGGTAGAATTGGGCATTCCAGTTCGTTTGGATCCATATCCATTGGTTGAGTTAGGCACATTGGATGAGGCTGCAATTAGTGGATCATCACGCGCCTTATTACCTGTTGTGGCAATTGATGGGCAGGTGGTGGGCAGCGGTCGTCCCGGTCCTATTTGCCGCCGTATTCTGGTTGCCTATAATGATTTTGTTTATCATGCTGTGAAAACAGCCGTATAGTTGTAAAAGTCGCAAAATTGTGTCAATATATGCTTATGATCGACGAGACTTTAACACCACTTGAATCCCTATGTGTAACACTTTACGATATTGGTGCGGTAAAGCTCGGTAGTTTTAAGCTGCATAGTGGTAAAAAATCACGCATTTATCTCGATTTGCGTGTCCTCGTCTCTTTTCCGAATGCCCTGCGTGAAGCAGCGGCCGCCTATCGCACCGTGCTGGACAAACTTGAATATGATCTGTTGGTTGCAACCCCCCTGGCTGGTTTGCCAATCGGAACTGCGTTGTGCTTGGATATAAACATACCCCTCATTTATCCGCGTAAAACCGCGAAATCCTATGGCACGGGTAAAGAGATTGAAGGGGTATGGGCAATTGGACAGACGGCCGTTGTCGTGGATGATTTGGTCACATCGGGTGATAGTATTCTAGAAGCTGTTGCTGCTGTTAAGGCTGCCGGATTGAGAGTGAAAGATGCGGTTGTTTTAATTGATAGGGAGCAAGGCGGCACACAAGCAATGCAAGAACAGGGATACAAACTGCATGCTGTGATGACATTGCGCCAATTGCTCTCAGTCTTAGTAGAACAGGATCGTATTACAGCAAAAATGCATGCCAAGGTCATCAAATCTTTGGAATAATAATCATCTAGGGAAGCGTCCACATATAAGTTAAGGAAAAAGGCGTTTCCACAAAGTAACATTCGATCCAAATCGCTAAGCTAACTACGCATGTTGCTAAACTTTTCATCAGAGTTACTGTGCCACACCACATTTGAAAACAAGATAACAATTTTCCCCTGTGCTAGACGTGCGCACAGCGATTAATTTTAAGGAGTCTTTATGCCTGAAGCAAAACGTAGTAATGCCCATAATGTATATCAATATCAAGAAAACCCGCTGGCGGTCATGTTTAATCCCAAGAGCGTAGCCGTGATCGGTGCCACCGAACGCGAAGGCAGTGTCGGCCGCACAATCATCTGGAACTTGATGAGCACCTCATTTGGCGGCACGATCTTCCCGGTGAATCCGAATCGCAGTAGTATCTTAGGCATCAAAGCTTATCCCAACGTTGCTGCTGTGCCCGATGAAATCGACCTGGCTGTTATCGTAACCCCCGCACAAACAGTTCCTGAACTGGTGCAAAATTGTGCCGATGCGGGTGTCCAAGCGGTGATCATCATTTCGGCCGGATTTAAAGAAATTGGCCCTGAAGGCGTCGTTCTGGAGCAAGAAATTCTGAAAATTGCTCACAAAGGGCGCATGCGGATTGTAGGCCCCAACTGTTTGGGTATTATGAGTCCAGTCACTGGCTTAAACGCCACGTTTGCTGCAAAAATGGCACATGCGGGCAGCGTTGGCTTCATCAGCCAAAGCGGCGCTTTGTTGACCGCTATTTTGGATTGGAGTTTCCGTGAGAACGTTGGTTTTAGCTCTATCATCTCAATTGGATCTATGTTGGATGTGGGCTGGGGCGATCTGATTTATTATCTAGGTGATGATCCGCGTACTAAGAGCATTGTCATTTATATGGAAAGCATTGGTAATGCGCGCGACTTTTTATCGGCGGCACGAGAAGTTGCCTTGACAAAGCCGATCATTGTGATTAAACCGGGTCGCACTGAGCAAGCGGCACAAGCCGCTGCCTCCCACACTGGCTCTCTGACTGGTAGTGATGAGGTCCTGGCGGCAGCCTTCCGACGTTCGGGCGTACTGCGTGTAGATCGTATTGATGATTTGTTCAATATGGCTGAAGTACTGGCCAAACAGCCCAGCCCACGCGGCCCACGTCTGACCATTATCACCAATGCTGGCGGACCGGGCGTTTTGGCGACGGACGCGCTCATAACCAGCGGTGGTGAATTGGCGCCGCTTTCTGCAGAAACGAAGCAGGCGTTGGATGGATTTTTGCCGCCGCATTGGAGCCATAGCAATCCAATTGATATTTTGGGTGATGCCGACCCGGAACGTTATGCAGAAACGATTCGCATTGCAGCCAATGATCCCCACAGCGACGGTGTTTTGACGATCTTGACGCCACAGTCGATGACTTCGCCTACTCAAACGGCACAGGCACTCAAGAAAATATATGACCGGCCTGCGGGCTACAAATATGGTAAACCAATTCTGGCCAGTTGGATGGGCGGCGCGGATATTGCGGGTGGGGCAGCGATTTTGAATCATGCCAATATCCCTACATTTGCCTATCCTGATACGGCCGCTCGTGTATTCCAATATATGTGGCGTTATCAAAAGCGTCTGGAGAGTTTGTATGAAACGCCGTATTTGCCCTCTGCTTATGACGAAACCGCTTTGCAGCATTTCCTGATTGGGGAATTATTGGCAGATACACGCAGAACCGGCCGTACTATCCTCACAGAATATGAATCCAAGCAGGTTTTGGAAGCTTACGGTATTCCAACTGTTGAAACGCGTCTGGCCCACACGGCCGAGCAAGCGGTTGAGATGGCTGCCGCCATTGGTTATCCGGTTGTTGTCAAGCTGAATTCGGAGACCATCACGCATAAAAGTGATATGGGGGGTGTGCGTCTGGACCTGGCCAATGCCGACGAAGTGCGTTTTGCGTTTTTGAATATGCAACAAGCAGTCGGCGAAAAGTTCAGCCCGGATGATTTCCTGGGTGTCACTGTACAGCCGATGCTCAAATTGAATGACGGCTATGAATTGATCATTGGGGCTAGCCCTGACCCTCAATTTGGCCCTGTTTTGCTTTTTGGCACAGGTGGCACGTTGGTTGAAGTATTTAAAGATCGTGCTTTAGGTATCCCCCCATTGAATACGACATTAGCCCGACGCATGATGGAGCGCACAAAGATATATAAGGCGCTGCAAGGGGTACGTGGCCGCGATCCGGTTGATATTGTGGCGCTTGAAGAGATTTTGGTGCAGTTTGGGGAATTGGTGGTTGAACAACGTTGGATCAAGGAGATCGACATCAATCCGTTATTGGCATCTGCAAACGGCATAATCGCGTTGGATGCGCGTGTGGTGCTGTATGATAAGGATGTACTGGAAGTAGATTTGCCGCGTTTGGCGATACGGCCGTATCCCACCCAATATGTACAGGCATTTAGAAATAAAAATGGGCTGCCCTTTGTCATACGCCCCATCCGTCCCGAAGACGAACCCAGAGTTGTTGCCTTCCATGAGAAACTATCTGAAGAAAGCGTCTATTTGCGTTACTTCCGTTCTTTCCAACTCAGCCAGCGTGTGGCGCATGAACGCATGACACGCATCTGTTTTGTCGATTATGACCGTACCATCGCCCTGGTTATCGAACATGAAAACCCTGAAACCGGAGAAGACGAAATTGTGGCTGCCGGTCGCCTGACGCGTTTGCCCAACCCCGAAGAAGCTGAATTTGCGATGTTGGTCAGTGATGATATGCAGCGTCAGGGTTTGGGCACCAAGATGTTGGAATGTTTGTTGCAATTTGGTCAGGATGAAGGCATCAAAGTGGTCGAAGCGTATATGCTTGGTGCCAACAAAGGCATGTTGACCATTTGCAAACGCCTCGGCTTTAACTTTGAACGCGATGGTGATTTAATCCATGCCGTCATTGATTTGGAGAAACGGCCGATTGTTGGCAACAAATAATTTCGAATTAAATATAGCCACAGGATATAGCGGTATTATATAGGCGGTTCGTGTTTTTTGCCTTATATTGATTGGGCTATTTTATCCATCCAAGATGTAGATGATGATCCGTATGGATGGGTTGTGGCGCTGTATGTTGTTGGAATCAGGTGCAGTTTTACCAATTTAGTGTTTGGGCGATGATGGGGGTGAGTTGGTCGGCTATTTTTTGTTGGCCGGA
>JAGRDI010000429.1:5085-5926 GCA_020432765.1 Anaerolineales bacterium
GCAAAAATGTGGGCGTCTGGATAATGGGCGCGAATGAAACCGATCAGTTCGGTGTAGCCTTGCAGGAAAACTTCGCTGTGCGGCTGCGGCGTAGTGGAAAAATCGTTGGTGCCCAGGTTGATGATGACTGCGTCCGGCTGTTGGTCAAAGACATAATCTTCTGAGGGACGGGCACCAAGCGTGCGTTTGAACTGCGTAAACATGGTGCCTTGTGAGAAGCGGTCGTCAGCGTTGTAGTTGCGCACAACCCCCAGGCCAGAATCGGCGATGATGGTGTAGCTGGCATCAAGCTGGCGGGCAACCATTGCGCCATAGGTGTTTTCGGCGTTTTGTGTGCTTAAGCTGAAATTGCAGGTGGGCGAACTGCCTTCATTACCGTAGCCAGCCGTGATGGAGTCACCGATGATTTCGATGTGGTGCTGCGGGGCCGGCGGCAGCGAGGTTAAGCCATGCCCTGCTTCGAGTTCAAAACCTAAAAATGTGCTGATGCTGCCTTCAAATGGTTCGGTGCGTTTGACCAGGCGCACGGTGTGGCTGCCATTCCCTAATCCTTGGGCAAGGGAGTAGCTTTGCTGACCACTGCGTGCTTGTAAAACGGAGGCTTGACCGTCAATATAAACGTTGTAGAGGTTGCCGTTGTCGCTTAAGAGCAATGTTAGACCAGGGCCGGTGAACGCAGCTTCGATGGTGGTGGCGGGCCAGTCAAAAGACGGCCGCTGCGGATTACTGAAGTCGAAGCGACCCGTGTAGCGGATATTGGGATCGTCGGGTGGGATGAGGCCTGTGTTTGTATTTGAGGGGATAGGGGGAGTAGCGGCCGTTTCTGTGTGGGCAACGGCCG
>JAGRDI010000430.1 GCA_020432765.1 Anaerolineales bacterium
ACATTGTTGACCACATCCAGATAAGCACGGCCGTTTTCATCATACAAATACTGCTGCCAGCCACGCACGATTTTGAGCGGCTTTTGGTAGGAAATCGAAAGCGATTTGCCCATATGTTGGCTGCGTTTGGTCAGGATTTCTTGTTTGCTCTGGGCTGGGGCTGGAAAACGGTCTGTGGGAATACCCAACAACAAATTAGGGTCAGGGCAAAGGCTCAGCCAGACGGCGCGTTGGCTGTGGGCAGCCACTCCTGGAAACTCACCGCCGCGTTCCAGCATGTCGCCCATAATTTGGAAATGCAGATGCGCTGCCCAACCGCCATTGACATCGAAATCACCGATACACGCAATCGCTTGACCTGCGGCTACGGCCGTTCCCACTTCCAATCCCAACAACGAATCACGGCTTAAATGCCCATAAAGCGTATAAAAGGTTATGCCGTCGTCCGTCTCATGCTGCAAAATGATGGTGGGACCATAATCTAAGGGCAAATCATTATCGTTGAAGCTGTGGACAATACCAGGCAAAGGCGCGTAAACGGCCGTTCCCGCCGGCATAAACAGATCCAAACCAATGTGAATCGTGCGCCATTCGCTGTTGTCGGTCTGGAAAGTAGGGGCTGAATAAACCATGCGTGCTTCGTTGTATCTGCCGATGCCAACGCTTGTACTGAGCCCAGCCGCAGCCGTTTTTGCCGCTGCCAAACGCGCAAAAATACGCTCACCCGCTTGTTTGGGTTGGCCCCACTCAGCCGGGCTTCCTAACTCCAAACTACCCACACTCCAGTCAAATACCAATGCATTAGCTGTGGGTAAATCAACTGGCAACAAAGGCGTGGGCTGTGCTCTTTGAAGGAAATTTTTAAGCTTTTCTGCATGCGGATAAGGCGACCAGCCACACGCCCCACGGAATATGTAATGTGCTAACTGCGGAGAC
Organism: Anaerolineales bacterium; assembly: GCA_020432765.1. GTDB lineage: Bacteria > Chloroflexota > Anaerolineae > Promineifilales > Promineifilaceae > JAACFF01. Next base: position 937 of record JAGRDI010000430.1, read on the forward strand.
ATCGCTGCCATTTTTTCCAGCAATACCCAGGCCGGCCGTTCACTAATCGATAGGTACGCATTATCCGGTTCCTGCGCACGTTGGTAAGCAGAGAGGGAGACACTGACAGCCAATCGAGTTGTAATCAGGGTGTAAAGCAAAGCAACTTCTTGTTCAGTGAGTGGATTAGCATCATGATAACCAGCGACAAGCTGCGCGGCAGCAGCCAATGGATCCGGTTTGTCAAGCATCACATACGTGCAAGCAATCGCACATTCGAAGATAGTGCAGGTAATGAGCATATCACCAAAATCGATCAAACCGACTATGTGACGCACTGTTTTTTTGTTGGCCGTTACGAGTACATTGTAATCATTGCCATCATTATGAATGATAGAACGGCGTAACAATGGCAGTTGATTAACCACTTCTTCTTCAAATTGATGCAAGACCTGCTCTACCAATTCGCGTTTTTTGGGTGCAACAATGGCCTTTTTATAACGTCGGATCACTTCCGCAGCATGTTGTAAATCCCAATGTAATTTACGCTCCATGGCCGGATGGGTAAAAGATGCCAGGGCATTGTCGAATTTGCCGAGGAAACGGCCGTATTCCGCAAGCAGTGTGGGTGTATGTGGGTTCACTTTTGCAAGTGGCACACCCGGCAAAAAAGTCAATAAACGCACCAGGTGGCTGCGTCCAGCCTTGCCCGGAATTTCCACCAGCGGTTGGTTGTCGAGGGACATACAAATTTGTGGAATGGCGGACCCCAATTCCGGCCGGGCGGCCAAATACAACAACGCTTGATTCTGAAAATCCAAAACAGCCGCGTCTTCAGTGGAACTGGCAATTTTGAGGACATATTTTTGTGAATCGGCCGTTTCTATATAAAAGTTTTGATCGCGGTCACTGGGTAGTGTACGGATAGTTGTGGCGGAACGGCCGTACAGATCACTCACAATCTGGGCAGCTTCATTCAGTGAAAAAAGAGGGCGTGCAGCAGCTACATCAATCATTCGTTATCTTTCCTGACTAAATTTTTTAAGGTAATTTGCTTTGTTTTCTGCTCAATGTAATAAACTTTGTAACCCACATCAGGTTTAATCTGAATGGCTAATAATTTGGAATGTGCAAATTTGATGCCACCAAGCAACTTATAAGCTTAGGTCATTGGCAAAAAAGCATCTAACCAATATCTTGAGAAAACCTGTAGTTTTCTAACTGCTTGATTATCAAACAGTTTGTGTAGTTTTCCAAACGATGGCCAAGTTTCTAGAAAGGATCAAAGCATGTCAGCTTATCAATCAGGCGCAAAACGCTTATTACATTTACTAATCATTTTCGTGCTGTTGTGGGGCATTAGCGGTGCAAACGCGCTGTTTGCGTTGCAAACTGAGCCAAAAACAAAAAACGTGCTGACTGACCACAACCAACGCGGTGCGGCGGGCGTTTTGTTTACACCAACTGCCATTACCGTGACCGAAGGCGGCACATTTGCGTCTTACTCTGTGCGGCTAATGAGCGCACCAACCAATCCGGTTGAGATAACTCCCGCTGTCAATTCCGAGATTCAATTTTCGCCAGACAGTTTGTCATTCGATGATAGTAATTGGGATGATCCAAAAACATTTGTGGTCACAGCTGTTGATGACCATCGTGTCGAAGGACCGCATGCAGCAGTTATCGAACATACCATTAGTAGTGATGATGCGGCTTACGACAATTTGGTAACCGAAAATGTGACCGCCAATATCATTGATAATGATACGGCAGGCGTCAAAATTGCACCTACCGTTTTGGCGCTCATCGAAGGGGGTACGGCCGTTGCTTATACCGTCCTCCTTGAAAGTCAACCCACAGCAAATGTCAATATCACCCTGGCAACTGGTGGACAGGTGAATGTGCAACCCCCTGTGCTGACATTTTCGGATACAACCTGGAACACGCCCCAGGCCGTGATTGTATCGGCCGTTGATGATGGTATCGTTGAAGGTAATCACAACGACTCAATTAATCATGTTGCCAGCAGCAGTGACGCTGATTATGATGGCATTGCCATCAACAGCGTGACCGTCACGATAACCGATAACGATACAGCCGGTGTTTTAATCACTCCAACAACGCTTAATGTGAGCGAAGGCGGTGCAGCCACAAATTACACAGTCAAACTGACCAGCCAACCAAACGCAAACGTTTTCATGACGATTAGCGGCAATGGTCAAACAACCTATGCACCCAACCCACTGACTTTTACACCGCAAACCTGGGCAACTGCACAAACGGTCTCGGTAACGGCCGTTGACGATAATGATATCGAAGGCGCGCACAATGACACCCTCACCCACACAGCCTTCAGCGCTGATTCTACCTACAATAACATCGACATCAGCCCTGTAACGGTTGCGATTGTGGACAATGACACGGCCGGTGTCAGCATCACGCCAACCGTGATCGAAGTGACAGAAGGCGGCTCCCCAGCGGTTTATAGCATTGTTTTAACCAGTCTGCCTGAGCAAAACGTGACGATCAATATCACAACTGATGACCAGCTTGGCAGTTCACCTGACACAGTCACGTTTACCCCGCAAAATTGGCACATCGCCAAAACGATTGTGATAACGGCCGTTAACGATGCCATTGTGGAAGACCTGCAAATCAGCACAATCAATCACACAGTCAGCAGCAGCGACGCGCTTTACAACAATATCGCAGCCAGTGATGTTACCGTCCAAGTTTACGATAATGATCATAACCGTGTGCGCATAGCCCCCACCGAGTTAACCCTTAACGAAGGTGGCGATACCTTACCCTATACGATTTCATTACTCAGCCAACCAACCTATTCCGTGACGGTCGATATTTTTAGCGATGGCCAAACGATGATGACACCAACGGCCGTCACCTTTTTAACCAATACATGGGACATCCCGCAAGCTGTTTTGGTCACGGCCGTTAACGATGATTTTTATGAAGGCGAACACCAAAGCAACATTGGCCACACCAGCAGCAGCGCCGATCCTTCGTTTGATCATATCGCCATCAATTCATTGCCGGTAACGATTCATGATGACGATACGGCCGCAGTTGTGGTTAATCCCTCTAGTTTGACTGTAATTGAAGGTGGAACCGGCAGCAGTTATTTGCTGAATTTATCCAGCCGGCCGCTGCAACCCGTCACAGTCACGATCACAAACACGGGTCAAATTAGCAGCTCGTTGACGACAGTGGCTTTTGATGATTCGAATTGGGATGTGCCGCAAGGGGTGACGGTAACGGCCGTTGACGACAGCGAGATTGAAGGTGATCACGAGGCCACACTTTTTCACAGTTCTGTCAGTGAAGACGAGCACTTCAACAGCATTCCGATCAGTCCTACCTTGGTCACAATCATTGACAACGACACGGCCGGTGTCTTTATTGCACCTACCGAATTGAGTGTGAGCGAAGGCGGGCCGCCCACAACCTATACGGTCAGCTTGACGGGACAGCCGACTCAAACCGTCACGATCACCCTCAATATTAGCAGCAGTTTGCCAATCAGCAGCCATCTGCCAATTACAACGCCTGTAACGATTTCACCGACACTGCTCGTCTTTGATGCAGACAATTGGAACAGCAGTCAAGATATCAGTATAAGCAAAATCGATAATGATTATGTCAACTCGGTACGCACGGCCTGGATCACCCACACGATAACCAGCACAGATACCATGTTCGCTGACCTGACGGCAGCCGATGTGTTGATCAATATTCTGGATGATGATGTTGCTGGGGCGATTGTCGCGCCAGCCGCGATCACACTGACTGAAGGTGGCCCACCGCTCACCTACACCATCCGTCTAACCAGCCAACCAACGGCAGACGTTGTGATTACGCCGACGCATGATGTACAAACGGCCGTAACACCATCAGGATTAACCTTTACAACTGAAAATTGGTCAGAGCCGCAAACACTAGCAATAACAGCAATCGATGATGAACTAATTGAAGGTATCCACACGGGCACAGTCACCCATACAGCCAGCAGCGCAGACCTCAATTATGCCGGCATCAATATCAGTTCTGTAATCGCCACAATTACGGACGATGATTTTGTAGGTGTCATGGTGGAACCAGCTTTATTAGAACTTGACGAGGGCGGCACGGCAAAAAGTTACAGCCTCCGTCTCACTCACCCGCCAGATGCCACAGTGACAATTCATGTTTTGACCGATTTGGAACAGATTGAATTCACCTATGTCGATGAGGTAGTGTTTACACCAAGTAATTGGGATAGTGAGCAATTGGTAACGGTAACGGCCGTTGATAATGACCAAGCGGATGGTTCCCGCACTGTTTTACTCAACCACATTGCCACCAGTGCGGATGCAAGTTACGACAGTCTAGTAATTGATTCTGTGGCTGCCATTATCCACGACGATGAGTCACCCCATTCAGTATACTTGCCCATCATCAGGCATTAGGGAATCGGCACATCTTTATTGTTGCTCAATCTCTGATGCTAATAAACCCGGTTTTTTGTAGAAACCGGGTTTATTTTTTACTTATTCGGGCAAGTCATCCAACACTTGTTGTAAAGTACGCCGATACTCTTGAAATGCAGAACGGCCGTCTTCGGTTAAATGCAGCATCGTATACGGCCGTCGTCCCACAAAAGTCTTCTCCACGGCAATATAACCAGCCTTTTCCAACTTGGTCATATGGGATGACAAATTACCCCATGTCAGCCCGGTCTGATTCATCAAGAAAGTGAAATCGGCACTTTCCACCACAAACAAATTAGCCATGATCATCAGACGCGCCGGTTCATGAATAACTTTGTCAATCTCACCCGGTGGCGGCGATTCATAATTGCCGTTTTCTGTCATATTAACCATCTATCGATCCTGGAGTGGATGTTCGTGCAGAAAGCGTATGAATAAAACCAGGCCGATCAACACCATAATCGCTGTTAATAAAACAGCACCATAAGGGAAAAACACCCCTTGTTCCATCAACCAAAAGGTAGATAAAACACCAAATGCATAAAACCACCCATATACATAGGCACGTGTGAAATCCATGGTGTAGGCCATCAGGCTAAATACAATCACGGCACCGACTCCAAACACAATCGCCAATCCATACAAGATAACGGGGCCAGTCACATTTGTGGGAACCCCGGTTTGATACAGACCCAAGAAAATCCCAAACAGTGCCACACCCCACGCAACAGAAATAGATAAAACTAACTTAAATCTTTTGCGTCGTTTCTGCCGTTGCTGGCTAAATTTCACCACACCCAATCGCGGTAAAATAATATACTTTTTCGCATACCAGAAACCACCTAAAACGACGGCAGCATACAGCAATAAGATTAACAGGATAGTGGTAGGTGCTAAGCCATAATAACCGCCGAGAATAGGACCGAAACACATCTGGACCAACATCAAACCTAAAAATATATCCCATAATCCATCTTGGAAATTTGAGCGGAACGCCTTCCGTTCCAAGTCTTGTAAGTCTATTGTATTCATTGTTAAACTCCATTTTCAACTGCCAGTTTTGGCAGGCGCAAAAAACGAACCAAGTCTAAATCCCATAAAGATACACCAACCAAAGCCAATAAAAATCCTAAAAGCAGGCAAACCAATCCATCTTGATTGCTAGCTCGACGTTTATCTTTTTCTACTGTTTGCAAATCAATTATATTTGACATAATCATTTACTCACAAAAACTATTTTGAACTACAATTAACTTTG
>JAGRDI010000431.1 GCA_020432765.1 Anaerolineales bacterium
TGATCCCGCTCATGTTGGCCGGACAAGATGTGATCGGCCAGGCACAGACCGGAACCGGAAAAACGGCCGCTTTTGGCTTACCCATCCTCAACAATTTAATCCCCGATCAAAATCATGTTCAAAGCTTGATTCTGACACCCACACGCGAACTGGCGATTCAAGTTGCCCAGGCGATGACTGATTACGGCCGTTACGCCAATGTGCGCGTTTTGGCAGTGTATGGCGGACAGCCCTATGGCTTCCAAAAATCCCATCTGCGGCGTGGTATCGAGGTTGTGGTTGGCACACCTGGACGATTGTTAGACCTCATTCGCCAAAAAAGTTTACATCTCAGCCAGGTTAGCAGTGTGGTTCTGGATGAAGCAGATGAAATGTTGAGCATGGGCTTCATCGAAGATATTGAAACCATCCTGGACGAAATGCCAGAACAACATCAAACAGCTCTCTTTTCAGCTACCATGCCTAAACCCATTCGTCGCCTTGCCAAGAAATATTTAACCGATCCTGAAACAGTCGCCATCGAACGCGCCCAGATGACAGTCGCCGCTATCGAGCAGCGTTTTTATGTGGTCAATCATAACGATAAGATGGCCGCCCTCACACGTTTATTTGAAGTCGAAGACAACACCAGCACGCTCATCTTTTCGCGCACCCGCGTGAGTACCGGTGAACTTGCCAATGAATTGTCGGTGCGCGGTTTTCCGGCCGAAGCGTTAAACGGCGATTTAAGCCAAAATGCACGCGAACAAGTGCTCAATCGTTTCCGCAGCAATCAAATCACCGTGCTTGTGGCTACAGATGTGGCTGCACGCGGCCTGGACATCGACGATATATCGCATGTGATCAATTTCGATTTACCGCAAGACCCAGAAATCTACGTCCATCGCATCGGCCGTACCGGTCGCGCCGGCAAAACGGGCATTGCGATTTCAATCATCACGCCCAAAGAGCTGTACCGCTTACGCAAAATCGAATCTTATACACGCCAAAAAATGACCCGCACGGCCGTTCCGAGCATTGAAGAAATTCAGGCCAAGCGTGAAACTGAACTCAAAGAACGCATGTTGGTCTGGCTGCGCCGTGGCCGTGCCAAACGTGAACGCGAAATCATCACGTCCATGATTGATGAAGGCTACGACCCCATTGATGTCGCTTCGGCTGCCATGAAATTGGCGCGTGCCGAAGAAAAACAACGTCCTATTGCCCCAATTAGCGAAGTCCATGAGGGCAGCTATTCAGGAAGTGACCAACGCAGCACACGTCAACGCGGCCGAAAAAGAAGTAATCAATCGAAGGGTCAGTCACGCAGTCATTCAGGCAGCCAGTCAAATGGCGGCAACGGCCGTTTCCGCAAAGATCGCCCGCAAGAAAAAGGCATGGTGCGTTTAACGATGAATGCCGGCAAAGCCCAAGGCGTGCGCCCTGGCGATGTTGTCGGTACCATTGCTTATCACGCAGATATTCCGGGCCGGGTTTTGGGTGCGATCCAAATCCGCGAACAACACACCTTTGTCGATGTCCCCGAACAGTATGTGCCCAAGGTATTAGATCAAAGAGGCAGCTATCAAATCCATCGTCAATCTGTTTCGATTGAGGTGGCATAGTTTTAATATCCAACGGCCGTTTCCATCCGAAACGGTCGTTTTTGTTTACCAGATCCTTAAATTGCAGTAGCATATCTGCATGGCAGACCTCGAATTAACTTCACAAGACCAGGCTATGCTCGACGGCGCACATGGTCCTGCTGCCCAAATGGCAATGCGCATTCTGACAACCATGGCCAGGGTGTTTGACGCGCCACGCTTGTTGGATATTGAATCGGCGCATATCGATGGCTGTCTGTATCATGGCATTTCGGGGATTGAATTTGCACAGCGGCTCGTTGATGGCAATGCCCAGGTCGTTGTGCCCACCACCTTAAACGTTGGCGCGATTGATTTGTTACATCCAGAAGCGTTTCAGGGAACGGCCGTACTCGCCCAACGCGCCCAAACATTGATGAAACTGTATGAGCAGATGGGCTGCCGTCCCGTTTATACCTGCGCTCCCTACCAGGCTGCGCAGCGGCCAGCTTTTGGCAGCCAAATTGCCTGGGCCGAAAGCAACGCCATTGTCTTCGCCAACTCTGCTTTGGGCGCACGCACCAACCGCTACGGCGACTTCATTGATATTTGCGCCGCCATCACAGGCCGCGCCCCCGCCAGCGGCCTGCATCTGACCCCCAACCGGCGCGGACAGCTGCTCTACCGCCTTGTCAACATCCCCACAAGATTGCTGCACGAAGATGTATTATATCCCGTGCTGGGCTACCTTATTGGCGCACGCAGCGGCAGTAAAATCCCGGTGATTGAAGGCCTGGCGCCGGATACAACCGAGGATCAACTCAAAGCGCTGGGGGCTGCTGCCGCTTCATCCGGTGCAGTCGCCCTTTTCCATGCGCTTGGCGTCACGCCCGAAGCGGCCACATTTGCCGATGCTTTTCAGGGCGGCCAACCGGAGCAAATTATCAACATCACTCCCCAAGATTTACAAGCCGTATTAAGCCATCTAAGCACTGTGCCAGACAACAAAAACGGTGCAGCGGCCAAAATTGATGTTGTTGCTCTGGGCAGTCCCCATTTCTCGCCGGCTGAATTTGCGCAATTGATGCCGCTGCTGCGTGCATATCCACCACATCCGGATGTCGAATTTATTGTGTGTACCAACCGGCTTGTTTTGGCGGCTTTGCAAAAAAAGGGCTGGACCACTCTGCTCAAGTTGGCCAATGTACGCCTGGTGGTCGATACCTGTGTCGTGGTGACGCCGATTGTGCGTGCACGCGGCGGCGTATTGATGACCAATTCGGGTAAATTTGCCCATTACACGCCCGGCAACATCGGCTTGAGTGTGGTTTTTGGCAGTCTGGAAGAATGTGTGCGTTCTGGTGCGCAAGGGCTTGTTTGGCGGGATAAGGGGTTGTGGAATGGATAATAAAAAAGATCAAGATCGGTTCTTTTACATTGCGTATTTCGTATCCAAAATCAGGGTTTTCAATAGTCCACTTTGT
>JAGRDI010000432.1:0-265 GCA_020432765.1 Anaerolineales bacterium
ACCCACCGCGCAGGGCGCGCGAATCTCCGCTTTCATCTGCGGTTTCCATGGCAAGATTACTATATTTATTGCGACACCATTCCCACACATTGCCGCTCAGATCATACAATTTTAAGGTCGGCTGCATGCCTGCGGGGTAGATGCCAACGGCCGTTGTTTGCCCAACCGATTCACCTTCGCCCGTGTTGGCTTTGGCGGCGTCAAAATCATTGCCCCAGGGATAGAGACGGCCGTCGTCATAACGCGCCGCCACTTCCCATTGATC
>JAGRDI010000432.1:321-2664 GCA_020432765.1 Anaerolineales bacterium
GCAAAAGGCCATTGCCTGGTACCAACTTACGCGCTCACGTGGATGGTTGGCATAGGGGAACGCTTGCTCGCTGATTTCACGCAGCTTATAGGTGGTTCCATACGCTTCTTCCTCAGGCGGCATATCTTGCCACCAGCGCGGGTCATCGAAATCACCCGCCTGCACAAAACAGTCAAACTGTGCATACGTCACCGGGTAGCGTGATAATTGGTATGGTCCTTTAATCTCAAATGTTTTGTTGCCAAACTTGTAGGTCCTTGCCGGTACAATCTCTCCCCACTGAATATCCGGCAGTACGAGGCCATCCGGGCGCAAATTTGTACCTATACCCGGACGCGGGTCACCAAGTTGTGCCAAAGCACGCCCGGCAGCAGCACGCTCAATCGGACGCAGCTGTCCGGTAGCCAGCAATGCGTCCAACCGCTGGCGCACACGCCCGGTCAATTCCACCCCCCATTCACTATCTTCAGCACGTTCGCGGCCCAGGCTGACCAAAGCTTCGCCCGCAAGCCAGACAAAGCGCCAATCTGTAAGAGATTCTGGATTTGCTTGCGGACAAAGTTTACTGATTAGATTTAAGGCATCCAAAGGACGCTTTTGCACGTATACCAAATGCTCGACTGCAAAGAGAATCATTGACCACCAACCCACATCTTTTTCTGCCCAAGACTGAGCCTGATCGGCAAAATCAAGTTGTGTGCCCAGATAAACGCCAGCCAGATATTCTTGAAAAGTGCGATGTGGGAAGGCAAACTGTCCTGGCGAGCGTTCAATCAACAATCCAGCCCGTTCTTTTATCACTTCCAGCAGTTTCTGCCCCCAGCCTAAATCTTTTTTATGCAACCGGCTTAATTCGCTGCACAAATAGGTTTCGCTGATATCGGCAACCTTTTTTTCATCGTTGGCAGCTTCACTACCGGCTTGAGTATGAACGGTAAAAGCAACTGCGGCTAAGCGTGTGGTTAAGTCTGCTTCTGTGCGGTTGGCAGATTTCAGCAATTGACGCAGCGGTGCAACGGTGGCGGCATCTTTGGTGGTTTCCCAGCGTGAAAGCAACAAATCAATGGTTTCATCATACAGCAAGGCACGTGAATTGGGCAGCTCACCTTTTTCCACATGTACCATCGCCATCACAGTGAGCAGCAGTGGATTCCCGGCCACGCGTTCTAAATCAGACCGCCGAATGGCACGCTGCAAATCACTGCTCAATATGGTTTCATCCAGTCCTGGCAAATGTCCCTTGTTTTTTAGTTCGCGATACCAGGCGTGTACAAATGAATCACGCTGCTCTTGGTTAAATTCTGCCAAAGTAAAGCTGCGAAAACGGGGCGAGAGGCGCAAATCTGGCTCTTCTTTCGCTTCGTCAGGTTCCTTGTAGGATAAGATGCGGCAGGCGACCAGCAAAAAGTTTTGCTTGTAACGACCGCTAAATGCTTCAACTGCATCACGCACAAAGCGTCGCTGCTGCATATTTGTCACTTCATCCAGTCCATCCAGGAGAAGTAGGGCACGGCCGTTTATCAAGGCTGTTTCTATTAAGGGCACAGCATCATCAAGTTTTTGATCTTGCAGCGTTTCAACTATGAAATCCCACAAATGGGTTACATTGGCTTTGGCTGGTAGTGGATTAGGCAGCCAGCGTGCAAAATCGCGCAAAACAACCAATATGGGCAGGCGGTCTGCTTCTTCCTGCGGCCAGTCAGGTAGCTTAGCTAACCAGCGGGCATTGGGGTTCTGCGCATGGGCTGCCAAACAATAGGCCAAATGATTTACAAATGTAGATTTACCACTGCCAGGATCGCCCAACAGCACAATTTGACGGTGGTAGGCCAATGCTGCCAGCGCGGATAACGGTTCTGAATCCCTTGCGCGTTTTGACTGCCGGGTATTCAATGCTACATAGACGGCCGATAGCTCAGGCGGGGCTTCTTCACCGGTTGTCTTGCCACTGCTAATTGCTCGCATAGACAAATTCTGGCGTTCTGTCATCAGCCAGGTCAAATAGGCATGCAAATGTCGGCGCAATATGACAGGGTCATTGTCGGCAGAAGGATGTTGTGAAATGTATTGGTTGATGACAATTTGTACCACGTTGTTGTGATCACCAATGATAATTGAGCCATCTACATCACCGGCTACTTGCACCGTATAATGATAAACCGGTTTTTCGTTGGCCAATAGACTTCCCGCTTGGACCGTGCGCTGCTCGCTCGGTATTCGTGACAAAGCTGCAACCAGTTTCCGCATTTCATTAAGCAAATCCGCTTGTAGTTCAGTTTGTTGTAACAAGCGATGGGCTCCAATAATGTGATTCAGCTCCTCATCTTCCATCGCCGCCAGCAA
>JAGRDI010000433.1 GCA_020432765.1 Anaerolineales bacterium
ACTGCTGGCAGGGAAAACAATGTGGTTGTTCGCTATTTTTGCGGGTTTGATTTATATGTGCGTACAAATTTGGTTTTATCGACAGCTACTATTAAAAGAATAGACGATTGGAGCAAAGTTTTATGTATTGTCTCGAGGCGCAAGAAACCAGCAAAAATGGCATCAAACGTATCCTTTTAGAACAGATCGATATCAATATTGCACTCTTGATGACACCTGGTGACGATCCAGATATCGCTGTGCATGAAGCCCGCAAAAATATTAAACGACTGCGTGCGGCGCTGCGATTGGTGCGCGGTGTGCTTGATCCAGAGGTGTATCATCGCGAAAACATCTGTTTTCGTGACGCCGGTCGCCAATTGGCACCATTGCGTGATAGTGCGGTTCTGGTGGAAACCATAGATGCGCTCAGAGAACAGTTTGGGTTGGCTCCAGATGCTTTTGCGTTTATCCGTGACCAGTTAGTGGCCGCACAAATGCAGCAGCGACAAACATTGTTATATAAAAAAAAGGTACCTACGGCCGTCGCCGCTATTTTGGATGCTGCGCGTACACGTATTGCCGCCATTGAATTGCCAGGCGATGATTTCACGATTTTTGCGGATGGGTTAGAATGTGTTTATCGCAGCGGCCGTAAACGTATGCAAGCGGCCTATGCACACCCGCAAGATGCCCACCGCTTCCATGATTGGCGCAAACGTGTGAAATATTTGTGGCATCACAGCGAGATTTTACAGCTCGTTTGGCCGGTGGTGATGGATCGGACGGCAGAAGAGTTACACAAGATTTCCAGCTTGTTGGGTGATGCCCATGATTTAGCCGTGCTGCAGGAAACGATCCAGGCACAGCCGCAAAAATTTGGTGCCAGTGAAGAAATCGATCGGTTATTTGTTTTAGTTGAGCAGCGACGTATGGAATTAGAAACGGCCGCTTACCCCTATGGCCAACGGATGTATGCTGAATCACCCAAGGCGTTTGTCAAGCGCATCGCTACCTATTATGCTGTCTGGCAGCAGTATGGCATCAATGGCATTCCCATAGAAGTGCTGTTTGAAGAAGACACAGAATCTGCCACGATTACCATCTTGTAAATACATATTTATCAAGAATGGTTTGATCTTTGAGAGCAGCAAGTTCTCATCCAGGCCGGCATGGGTTGCTGTGTATCAAGGTGAATTATGGTTGACTTTCCAGGAAAGGTCAGTCAGATCGTCTGGGTCTATACTTTTAGATTGTTGAACTCACCCGCATTTTCAACCGGCACAATGCGTAACTTGCGATCGCTTAAATTGATTCCGAGCGGCACCCCGGTTGCCAAAACTTCGTCTAGCAATCTATAAATATTGCTGCGCAACTCTGTTACGGTGACTGTTTTCATCGCTGAACCTTTACCTTATTGTGCGTTCGTTTGTGTTAATATGTACGTACATTATGGAATCGGCTTTGTTAATAGAGCTGTCAACTTGCATAGCTGCGCTGGTTGCATATTTCACGTAACCAAAACAAACTGCTTCAGATAATCCAACAATTCGCGTGCTTTTACGGCCGTATCCGCCTCAGCAAATAGGCGCAGTACCGGCTCCGTGCCGGAGAAACGCAGCAGCAGCCAGTTGTCATTTTCCAGGTAGAATTTGATACCGTCCATTTGAGAGATGCGCTCGACCTTGTGGTCGCCGATATGGGTGATGTTGGTTTCAACGACCCGTTTCGGGATCAGGACGCGCATGTCGGGGGTGGCGGGCATGTTTTCTTCGACTGAATAGAGTTGACCAGTTAATTTGTAAACTTCCTCACGTAATTGTGCGATGGTTTTGCCGGTGCGTGCCAACATCTCGATAATCAAGGCGGCGGCGAAAATGCCGTCCTTGCCCAGAATGTGACCGCGAATGGTCAGCCCACCGCTGGATTCGCCGCCGAGCAGCGCATTGTGTTCGACCATGCCGGCGGCGATATGCTTGAAGCCCACCGGGACCTCATAACTCGTTTCGCCAAACAAGGTCGCCAGCCGATCCAGCAGGTGGGTTGTAGCCAAATTGCGCACAACACCGCCGCGCTCGCCGCGTATCTCATGCAGATAATAGTAGAGCAGCAGCAAAATATCGTTGGTTGAGATATATTTGCCCTGTTCATCGACGATGGCGATGCGGTCGGCATCACCGTCGGTTGCCAGGCCGAGGTCGAATTTTTCTTCGACAACATAGGTGCTCAATATGCGCAGTGCTTCTAAATCGGGAGCGGGTGAACGGCCGCCGAACAATGGATTACGCCGTTCATGGATGAAGGTGACGCGGCAGCGGGCTTCGGTGAGGATGATGCCCAATGTCAATTGGCCCACGCCATACATCGGATCGACGATGACGCGCAAGTTGGCTTGGCGGATCGCGTCCATGTCGATCAATGCTTCGACGGCATCGACGTAGGCGTTGGTGTAATCTTTGCGCTGGATGATACCTGCCGCCAGCCCCACATCCAGGTCGATGCGTACCACGTCGTTGATGCTCATGGCGTTGGTCTCATCTTCGATCTGGCGTGTTTCATCATCGAGCAGCAAGGAGCCGTCGCCGTGGAACACTTTGAGACCGTTCCATTCAGGGGGATTGTGGCTGGCGGTGAAGGCGAGGCCATAGGCAGAATTTTCCAGGTCGGTGGCGTAGGTGATCAGCGGTGTGGGTGCATCTTCAATCAAGATGGTGGCTTTGATGTTGTTGCCGGCGAACACTTCGGCAGCGGCTTCGGCGGAACGGTCGGCCAAAAAACGGCGGTCGTAGCCGATAATGACACCCTGCTTTTCCTGTCCCAGGCGTGTAATTTCGTTGGCGAGCGCCTGGCAGAGGCGGCGTACATTGGTGAGGGTGAAGCCTTCGCCGATGACGGCACGCCAGCCGCCTGTGCCGAATTTGACATGCTGTTGACCGGCATTGTGGCGCGGGCGGTAAAGCCGTTTTTCGAGGATGAATTCTGCTTTGGCGAGGTCGGATGCCGTATTAATGCCCTGAATTTCATCTTCGTCGTAGGTTTGGTAGCTTTCGACGACGAGACCGGAGCGAATCAGTTGGTAAACGCTGTCGGTGAGGCGATATTCGCCATCGTGTGGCGAAGGAGTCAAGGCTTTCAAAGCGGGAAAGATGGCTGTGGCTTTGACGACATAAGCGCCGACATTGAGTTCGCGGATGGCTTGTACGGCCGTTGATGCTTCGCCCGCTTCGATGATGTCCATGATACGGCCGTTGCTGTCGCGAATGATACGGCCGTAGGCATACTCACCCTTGACTACGGCTGCCAGCAGTGTCAGATCGGCCTTGCGCAGTGTGTGGCGTTTTAACAACCCACGAATTGATGCGCCGCGAAAGAGGGGTGTGTCGCCGTACAAAATCAGCAAATCACCCTGGAAATCTTGTAAATAAGGGTGCAGTTGTAAAACGGCATGGCCTGTGCCCAACGGTTCTGCCTGGGTTACATAGTTAAATTCATTACCTAAATGTGCCTGAATGTCGGCGGCGTGTTGGCCGACGACGATAGTGATGTCTTCCGGTGCTACAAGCTGCTGCGCATTGCGCACCACATAATCTAGAATTTTATGCTCGCCCAATGTTTGCAGCACCATCGGCCCTGCATTGGGGCCAATAACTTTACTGCCGGCGGCTAAGATAATGACTTTTAGGTTGTTTTGTGCTGTGGTTGTGTTGACCATTGTTTTTCTCCCGGAATATCACGTTGTTCATAACGTGGCAAAGCCACAACCAAAGTGGCGGACACTGATACGGAAAGCTTTTGATTTTTAGCGTCGTTCCGTATCAGTGTCCTCGGAAACTTTTTACGCTTATTGGGCACATTTTGCGCCTGTACGAAGTATTACGTAATACAAGTCATACGCCGCAATTTTCGATAATTTTAACCCATTACGACAACGACCTCGTTTACGCTGCCTTTTGGTTGAGGTGGGATGGGACCGCTAACGGCCGTTCCGTTCAAGGTAACTTGTTTGATCCCTTTTTCCGCAGCGGACGGATTTTGTACATTGATGTGGTAGGTCGCGCCGCGCCATTGGCGAGTAACGCTGAAACCGGGCCAGTTGGCCGGAATGCAGGGATCAATGACCAGCCCATCGAATGTGATTTGGATACCGAGGATGTGGCGGGTAACGGCCGTATAAAACCAACCTGCACTGCCCGTCAACCACGGATGGCGTGCCTGACCGTGGCGGGAATGATCCTTGCCCATCACAAATTGGCAGTAGGAATAAGGCTCGGCCTCGCGGATTTCGATCATCTCATTTTGATTATAAGGCAGCGTGGCGTCATAAAACTTCATGGCGCGGCTGCCGCGTCCCAGCTTTGTCTCTGCGATAATCGCCCATGGGTTTGGATGGCTGAAAATGGAGGCGTTTTCCTTGACGCCGGGATAGACACGTGTCACATAACCGATGTCATCATCCGGTTGTGTGTAGGCCGGCCATAATAAATGTAGGCCGAAAGGTGAATACAGGTATTGATCTACGGCGTCCATCGCCTGCACGGCACGTTCTGGCGAGGCCACAGCCGACAGCACCGCCCAGCTTTGGGCATTCAGGAAAAGTTTGCCTTCGGCATCAGTCTGTGTACCGATTTTTTTGCCCTTGCCGGTGAATCCGCGCAAATACCAATCACCATCCCATAATTCACGCTCACAGGCTGCACGCACGTTGTCTAACATGTTTTGGTAGTGTGTGGCATCTGCGGAACGGCCGTAAGCCTCTGCCGCCGCAATAAACGCATCCAAAGCCCACGCATGCATAAATGAAACCATACTGGTTTCGCCGCCACCCAAATTGAGACAATCGTTCCAATCGGCGCGTAAGCCCTGGCAAATGCCGCTTGCGCCCACATACTGCGCCGAAAAATCTAAAGCGCGGCGCAAATGATCATAGACAGTTGCCGCGCCGCCATCGGCAAAGGGCACAATCTCATCCAGAAAATCAATCCGGCCGGTTTCCTTGACAAACTCACATACCGCTGCAACCAACCAGAGCGCATCGTCGGCACACACATCTTCCAGGCCATGGATCATATCGTCGACGCTGGGCGTAGGCACAACCGTGGGCAGTTTGACTGTTTGTGGTGCTTGCGGCTCAAATACGATTGGATCGAACAAATGTAAACCATAACCTGCCTGCACCTGGCCATGTAACAGCTCGCGCAGCCGCTGCTCAACCCTAGTGGGATTACTGTGTACGACACTCATCACGTCTTGGGATGTGTCACGAAAACCCAAACCGGTACGGCCGCCTACCTCAATAAAGGAAGCAAAACGCGACCAGACCACACACGTTTCGGCTTGATACAAATTCCAGGTGTTGATCATCGTGTCCAGGCCGGGATGCGGTGTCTGGCATTGGAAATGGGCTGTTTTTTTTGTCCAATAGGTCTTGAGTGCGGCAAAAGCTTGGTCAACGGCCGCCAGGTTTGAATATTTGGCCTTCATTGACCTCCCGGCAGTTTCACGCGAACCAACGCCCAACATAAAGATCAGCCGGGTGTTTTCGCCTGGGGCTAAAGTTAATTTTTTGTGTAAAGCACCGCAATGGTTGCCGGTCAGCTGCGTGCTGTTATGGCAAAAACCCTGTTCGACGGCGATGGGATTGCTTTCGGTGTGATAACTGCCCAGGAAGCTGTCACGTACACAATCATAGCTGTCGGGTTCAAAGCTGGCTGCGTGAAAATGGTAAACGTCTGGTTCATAGAAAAAATCGTATTCAATGATGCCCTCCGCATAACTGCTGCCACTGGCATAGAGGCTCATTTGATGGTTTTGGTTATCGATGTCAATATGCAGGAACGAGAATTCCAGATACGAAAAAATGCTCAGTTGGCGCGGCCGTTCGCTTTTGTTTTTGAGGACAACATCCCATAGTTCGACTGCGTCGTCAATGGGGATGAAGAGCGTTTGGCTGGCAGCGATATCTTGGTAGTCACAGCTAAATTTTGAATAGGAGAGGCCATGACGTACTTCGTAATAGGCTTTTTCCAGGCTTTTGCCGACTGGCTGCCAGGAGATTGACCAATATTCACCGCTTTTGTCGTCACGGATGTAGATGTAATGACCGGGTCGGTCCAGAGGCACACCGTTGGGGCGAAAGCGGGTCATGCGATGATGCTGGGCAGACTTGTAAAATGAGTAGCCACCCGCATTATGCGAGATGACGGTACACATGTCTTTGACGCCCAGATAGTTGGTCCACGAGACGGGAATATCGGGGCGTTCAATGATGTATTCACGGGTTTGGTTGTCGAAACGGCCGTAGCGCATTATCTTTTCTCCATTGTCAATCGGATTGATTAGCCCGACCTACAATTTTTATGCATTTGTCATTCCCGCAAAGGCGGGAATCCATACTTTTAAAGGTGTGGATTCCTGCCTGCGCAGGAATGACAGTCAAAGTTTTGAGTAATTAAAATTAACGAATTCTCTAACTAAATGACCTGGTTAGTTAAATGAACTAACAAAGATAAGTTTACACTAAATAATGCAGACAAGTCAACTTTTTACGCTTTTCAGAAGGAAAGGCTGATGTTGGTTCTACACTTTTTCAAGCACCAACAAATGAGAGAGGCCAAGCACAGACAAATGTGTTTTTTCGGCAGCATACAATGCTTTTTTGAAGCGACGGCCGAATCTCGGCCACCGCGCTTCGATATTGTCATAGCCGCCAAAGATACGGCCGTGATGTACTACACGTACCGGCAAATCGACAAACAACTCCAGCAAGCTGCGTTTGGTATAGGCACGCACATGCGGAGCGAGGTAATTGCGGAGAGGATCAGGTAAATAGTTGACCAGTGGAATATTGCCGAATTTATATGTGCCGCGCCAAAAGATGCCATGCTGTTCGACAGGATACCAGCGGTTAGGGCAAAAAATCAGCGCGTGGCCGCCAGATCGTAAAACACGCACCATCTCAGCCGCATACAAATAATCATCATCAACGTGTTCGATGACTTCATTGCTGAAGACAAAATCAAAGCTGTCAGTGGCAAATGGTAAATGCTCGCCCACGCCTTGGGTGATGCCATTGGCTGTGGGCAGCGCCTTGACAGCCCGGTCAACTTCTAATTCGAGGCCGAAGCGTTGTCTGCTGTAGGGGGCAAAAGCATCGAGGTAAGTGCCCAGGCCACAGCCATTATCGAGAATGCGTGCGCCGTCTAAGTTGACCCACGCGGCAATCATCTGCAAGCGGCGATCTTGTCCCGAACGCCATACATAACCGGGTTCACCGCGCAAGGCGGCTTTATCTGAATGGCTCATATGGACACACAGATGTTGATAAAGTTGAGCATATTCGGTTTCAAATAGTTCCTCTTGCGTTTCTCGCATGCATACGACTATTTCGTCTATTTTCCTCAATCAGACAAACCATGTGACTGCCAGACTATTCGACTACCTGACTAACTCATCATATTTACGCCGCACTTCTTGAATGTCACGCCAGGTGAGTGCTTTGGGGCCATCGGGTGTGCGCGTGGGATTACGCAGCAGGTAGGCAGGATGGAAAATGGGCATGGCGAAACGGCCGTTGTAATCAAACCATTGTCCGCGTAATTTTGTAATGCCCGTTTGTCCCAACATTGACTGCATAGCTACATTGCCGGTCAGCAGCATAATCACCGGGTCAATCAAGCGGATGATCTCTAACAGATAAGGCTGGTAATAATCAATTTCATCATTGGTTGGCTTACGCAGTGGTTTGCCATCATCACCCGGCGGCAAACGAAAAACCGCATTCGTGACAAATACATCTTCCTCAGGATCAAAGCCGGCGGCATTTAGAATTTGGTCCAGCAGCTGCCCGGAACGCCCCACAAACGGTTTGCCGAGCCGATCTTCGTTTGTCCCCGGTGCTTCTCCAATGATCATCAACTTGGCTGCCGGATTGCCACGATAAATGACCATATTTGTACCCGCAGGGAAGAGCGGATCGTCTTCCATTTTCATCATGTAATCGACAAGATCGTCGAACGAGGCGAAATAATTGGGCCGATTTTCAAATAATCCCAATTGCATAATACGACACTCCTAATACTTTCATCACGATGCCAACCATCAGAAGTATCTGAATGCTGGCGGCCAGGCCTAAACGAAAATTTCAGAGCAGATTGTATCGTAATTCAAGCCAAAATTGAAATGGGCAAACAAAAAAAGTCAGTCGTTACTTTTTCGCGGGTAATGACACTTAATATATACAGCAGATATACAGCGGGAATTTTTCTGGCATTTTACTGTGGGAATTGTAGGATTTGTTTGTAGGTAAGAGGAGTAAAAATGTTTGCAGAATTGAAAAAATGGGGCAGTTTGTTTGTTTTGGTTGTTGGCTTGATAACGGCCGTTTTCCTAATAATCTCAAGCTTAAACAACGTGAAATCTGCTGAACTGGATGTGGGTGAAACCGTAATAACTGATGGCGAATATGTGGTCCTTTCCTGGAATGATCTGGGTATGCATTGTTATAACCGTGATTTCCAAGACCTGGCCGTGCTGCCACCATACAACACACTCTGGGCACAAGTCGTCAAAAAAGGAGATCCTCCCCAAATCATTACCGAAGACATCACTGTTACATATGAATTTCCAG
>JAGRDI010000434.1 GCA_020432765.1 Anaerolineales bacterium
CACAAGATCGTCACACGAATAATCTGGTTAGTCAAGAGGGTAATCTGGATTGGGGTTTTGTGAATTTGCTTCTATAATCCTTGGAAAAATCTTTAAAAATGCTGTTTACTTCCATGGAGGGAAGCATATGACCTATTTACCGGCTGAATCCCGTTATGATTCAATGCAATACCGCCGCAGCGGACGCAGCGGCTTAAAACTACCTGCGATCACGTTGGGTCTTTGGTACAATTTTGGCGGTGTGGATGTGTATGCAAACGGCCGTTCACTCATCCACCGTGCCTTTGATTTGGGTATCACCCATTTTGACCTCGCCAACAATTATGGGCCACCCGCTGGTTCAGCTGAAGAAACCTTTGGCCGCATTTTGGCTCAAGATTTGGCAGCATATCGTGACGAACTCGTGATTTCTAACAAAGCTGGTTACTACATGTGGCCAGGGCCGTATGGCGAATGGGGCTCACGCAAATATCTCATCGCCAGCCTGGATCAAAGTCTCAAACGCATGGGTCTGGAATATGTTGATATTTTCTACAGTCATCGCTTCGATCCTGACACCCCACTAGAAGAGACTATGGGGGCTTTGGACAGTATTGTGCGCAGTGGCAAGGCACTTTACGTCGGCATATCCACCTACAGCCCGCAGCAAACCCGGCAAGCAGCAGCCATTTTGCGCGAATTAGGAACGCCCTGTTTGATTCACCAACCGCGCTACAATATGTTTGATCGTTGGATTGAGGATGGCTTGTTGGAAGTGCTGGCAGATGAAGGCATTGGCTGTATTGGTTTTTCTCCTTTAGCCCAAGGTATCCTTACCGATAAATATTTGCAAGGTTTGCCTGCAGACTCGCGTGGAGCCAAATATAAGGATGAGCTGCATTGGGGAGATACAGTCAGCAACGAACGCATTGCCAAGGTGCAGCAGCTTAACAAACTGGCTGAAGACCGTGTGCAAAGCATGGCACAAATGGCGATTGCCTGGATCTTGCGGCAGCCGCAGATGACTTCGGCCTTAATTGGCGCCAGCAAAGTGCACCATGTAGAAGAAGCTGTGGCCGCGCTGGATAATTTAACCTTTTCGGATTCAGAGTTAGCTCAAATCGATGCGATTTTAGCCGATTGAGTAACGCAGGTCTTTATGGTTAATCAGATTGGGCTGCTGGCAGTTGTGCCAGCCATTCTTTCGCTGCAGCAGATGCTTGGCGCGTTGAAGCGCCAAGTATCGGTCCCGCTTTAAAGATGTCAGCTTCGGGAATGGTCTCGAAAGTTTCGGTGCGTTCCAACTGATCCCACACATATTGGCTGACACCAGATAACATAATTTTGCCCCCATTTGCTTGTAAGCGACCTGCGTAGCGTTCTAATACCTGGATAAATGTGCTGCCTATGCGTGAACGGCCGTGTAAGCGCAAAATGACGACGGCATGTTTAGCTCTATCTGCTTTGGGCAACAAATCTTCCATGGTACGGGCGCTGGCAAAAAACAGAGTACTCCAGGAATAAAGGATTGTGACGCTGTTGTCGGTTAGTTCGGCAGGACACGGCCGTTCCTCAAACATACCTGTTTCTATTTCAACCAATTCATTAATCTGTACATCCTGTGCCGACATGTATACAAAATCCAGGATAGATAAAATAATCCCCACCAAAACTGCTTGTTGTATGGGAAGTACTAATGTTGCCAGAAATGTCGCTGCCATCACTAAACGCGAAGAATGCGTCACATCCCATATATCACCGATCACCGCAAATTTATACGTACCAAATCCGGCGACAATCAGCACAGCCGCAATAGCAGGAACCGCCACCCGTTCCACCTGAGCTCCAAAAAAGAAGACAAACACGGCCACAAACAGACCCATAAACACATTCGCCCAGCGCGACTTAGCGCCTGCGCTCAACAAAATACTGGTGCCGCCTAATGATCCCCCCAACGGCAGTCCCCTAAAAATCCCAGAGGCAAGATTTGACACCCCTTGTCCAACGAAATCACCGGATGCATCTGGATACTCACCATCTGGATTGGGGATGGTTTGGCTGATGCCCGCTGCTTGAATGAGACCCAATAGACTAATGGCAATCGCAGGCAAGATTAATGTACCCACCATCGACAAACTGGGCAGCATGGGGATAGGAATCATGGCTGAAATCTGATTATCATCGCCCACAACGATGACAGAATCTAAATTTAATACAATCACAGCTATAGACGCCACCAGAAGCGCAATCGCTAATGAATAATTTCTTAACTTGGTGCGGGCTAACAAGGCGATAATGCCAATCGTTCCCAATCCGGTTAGAAGTGAAGGAATATCGACCTGATCCAGGTTAAAAAGCAGATCCACGGCTTGCGCCACTTTGTTGCTGTAGCTGCTGTAATAGCCGGTTAAATCGCCCAATTGACCCAGAATCAATACGGTGGCTACGCCGGTAAAAAAGCCAATCATGACCGCATTGGAGATAAAACGCGTGAAGACACCGAGTTTGAACACGCCTAAGAGCAGTTGAATTAGGCCGATGAGGGCAGTTAATGTGACCAAAGCGGTCAAAATTTGATCATCTTGAAATTGTGGCAATATGCCGCCAACCGCCAACATCATAGCAGCGGTGGAGCCAATGTTCATAAACTGTGAACTGGTAAACAAGCTGCCAATGGGGGTGCCCATGATTAAGGCATTGAAGCCATAAGTGGGATTGACACCTGCCAGGATAGCCGAAGCGATGGCATCGGGCACGGCTACCAGAGCCATGGTTACGGCCGCACCAATATCAGCAGAGAGGTTTTTGGGATCAAAGTCTAGCTTAGCCATGGGTAACCTCTACACGTTTGCCCATTTCGCCACCGACTACCATCAACAGAATCAGTCCCAAGATGGCGACTAACATAACCATGACCAACACATTTGGCTGGTCTGAGAAGTTTTGAACGGTAACCAACATAGCAGCAGAAAGGTTACGCTGGGCAGTTCCCAGCCCCATCACCGAGCGTATAGCTGGATTTTTGCCGCCCAACAATATGCCAATGAGTAATCCTCCGACTAGAAAAATGATCGCCGCCAGGAGACCACCAGTGCCAATGGTAGCGATAATCGTGCTGAATTGAAGCACGAGTACGCCAACCAACATTAGCACAATGGCCATACTGGATATTTGGGACATGGTTGGCTGCAAAATTCCTGCGGTTTCAGGATAACGGGCTTTGATCAAAAGTCCAATGCCCAGCGGCAGCAGCATCATGACGATCAAGGATTGGGCAATGTCCCAGGGGCTGACAGACGCACCCGGCAATAATATCGGCAGCATGATTGGTAAATAGATGACGGTGACGATCATGAGCAAGGTCATCAGCCCTACGGAAAAAGCGGCATCCCCTTTGGCTGCTTGCGCCAGTTTGGGCAAGAACGGCGCACCAGCGGCGCAAGCCACAATGATAAGCCCAATGGCCAGGTCTTGATTGAGCGGAATTAACCGCAGAATGCCATAAGCAAATGCCGGCACCAGCACGAAGTTGGCGAGTAATGCAAGCAGCACAACCTTCAGCTTACGCAAAGGGTCTATGATTTGTTTGACTGTTAGGCTCAGACCCATCGCCAACATGCTCGTGATAATAAAGGTAAAAACAGAAAGCTGAGTAATAACGACTAGGGCTTCAGACATACGTAACTCCTCAATCGGAACCTGGACCGGGACGGCTCACAGCCATTGCTGGAGTAAATGTTTGCTCTTGTTCGGCTAGATAAGCTGCAACGGCCGTATCGACCGATGCGTAAAAATGCTCAACCGGAATATCTGCGGCTAATCCGCCGCGTTCCATCACTAGCATGACATTGGTTTTGATGCGGGCAAAACGCAGCCCCACGCCAGATTGAGCCAGTTGGTCCTGGAATTCGTCCAGGGCGAATACGGCCGTCGCGTCAATCGCATTCATCGATTCACCATCAAGCAGCACAACTTTAGGCGGCGGCTCTGTGGCGGCGATAGCACGCCGTACGGCAGTCACAAAGTCGTGGGTATTAGCAAAGAAAAGGCTGCCGTCAAAACGCAAGATAAGCAAACCTGGATAAGTTTCCGCTTCCGGATAATTTGCAATGCTGCGGAAAACGGCCGTTTCTGGCACTTTGCCTAAAACCGTTGTTGTGCGTTGTTTGGTGCCAAATAACAATACCACCAAACCCAGAAAAGCGGCGATCAACAACCCTTCCAAAAGACCAAATGCCAACACGCCAACTAATGCAGCAACGGCCGTTGCAAAATCCAAGTTTGTGATATGGCGGTACTTGCTTATTTTTCTAAAGTTGATGTTTTTCCACACGGCATGGATGACGATAGCCCCCAGAGTGGCTTCGGGCAGGTTGTAGAAAAGACCAGTGAGGGCAACGGCCGTTATCAAAATAGCCACAGCCGCAATCAAGGATACCATTTGTGTTTTGCCGCCCGCCCCATCCCCAGCCGCCGTGCGTGACATGCTGCCATCAACCGTAAAAGAGCCGCTAAATCCGGAACCGAGATTGGCTGTGCCCAGTGCAATTAGCTCTTGATTTGCATCCACCTCATACCCATATTTGGTGCCATAAGCCCGCGCAATCGCCACTGATTCCGCAAATGCGACCAGAGCCACCCCGAGTGCTCCTGGAGCCACCGTCAACAACTGCTGCCAGCCAAACCCTGCGGGCAAACCCAAAGCGGGCAATCCGCCGGGTATCTCGCCCACAACCAGGATGTCCAGCCCTTCAAAGTTGAACAGCGTGGAGGCGATAATTGCCAGGAATAATACAACCAGAGGGGCTGGCACTTTAGGCGTGTACTTATGCATGATAAACAACAGTGCCAGACTAATTGATCCGACTAATAATGTGAGCACATTTGTCTGGCCCAGATGGGTGAGGAATTGAATCGAATCCGGCACAAAGCTGTATCCTTCAGGTTCAAAGCCCAATATCTTGTCTAACTGGCCAACAGCAATGGAAATGGCGACACCCACGATGAAGCCATCTAACACAGGGCGCGAAAGGAAATCAGCCAACACACCCAAATGTAAAAAACCGCTGATGATCAATAAAATACCTGTCATCAAGGCCAGGGCGATTGTCAGCATTATGAATTCTGGACTGCCTGCAGCAACACCGATGCCAGCAATGACGCTAAAGGAGAGTGCAGCAACGGCCGAACTGGGGCCAACATTAAGCTGTTTTGATGTGCCTAAGATCGCATAGGCGAGCAGGGCTAAGGGCGCGGCATACAGACCCGTCTCAGGCGGCATGCCGGCAATGCCCGCATATGCCATTGCTTCGGGGACTAAAAGCGCCCATAAGGTAAGGGCGGCGATGATATCGACACGCAGCCAATCCTTTTGGTAAGTTGGTAGCCACCCTAAAATTGGGAAGTATGCTTTGAGTGTACGCTTGTTATCTGGTTTTGGTGTTAAGTTCGTAGTCAACGGGTTCTCCTAAAGATTATCCTTAATCCTGGAGAATTATAGCAGAGTTGGATGGAAACGGCTGTTTCCATCCAACAACGCGATCATGACAGACCTTCAAGCGTTTCGTTGTAGCTGCCGGCGGGAACGGCCGTTTCCTCAAAAAGCAGCC
>JAGRDI010000435.1 GCA_020432765.1 Anaerolineales bacterium
ATGATAGGTGCCATCTGCTTGCCAGACCGCTTGCATGTCTGGTTCAGATGTTTTTGGATTGTAACGTTTTGGTAAGGTCATGATTATTCCTTTGGAATTAGTTTGTAGCCGCGGTATCCTTACCGCGTCCTCTTTGCGCGGTAAGGATACCGCGGCTACTAATAAAAAAGCCCTCACGTCCATAAAGAGGACGAAAGGGCTTGAATTCCGTGGTACCACCTCAGTTCGTCGGCCATTACACCACCGACGCGCTCATTGCTCCGACTAATATCAGAGCACCGCTGTAACGGGCGAACCCGTGCCGATCTACTTTTTTGATAAACCAGTTAATTTTTACCGTCATGCCTGCGAAGGCGGGTATCCATACATTTGGATTTCAGCCTATACAGGAATAACACAATATTTTTACCAAAATTTCTGCAGCAGCTTGACCGGGTGACTTTCGATGTGGAAGGTTCTGTGGAGATTTTCAGCCAAAGGTCTCATCTTTTCTGTCAGACTGCGCAGCACCTACTTCTCCCGGTATTTGCTTGTATGTAGTTGTTGCGGATCATTATAAGTATCTCGGTGAGGATGTCAAGAGAAGCAGAGGATAGGTGTGCGCGGCGTTTTTGTTGATATGCGAGGAGGACTGAGCCTGTCGAAGTCCGTACCTCGACAGGCTCAGTCCTCGTCGTGCAGTGACATTACATCAACAGAACTTCTGCGCAGCCAGAGGGTAAAAGTTACATTTCCCTGCAACCTGCCACTTTGCTACCTTTGAATACAGAGGTAAACTTTCAACGCTATGTCATATATTGAATGGATACGCGGCAAGGTGGGCACACGCAAGATATTTTTGGCATTTGCGAGTGTGGTTTTATGGGATGAAAACGGCCGTTTACTCTTGCAGCAGCGTGGCGATTTTGATATGTGGGGTTTGCCTGGTGGCGTGCTGGAACGTGACGAAGATTTGCTAACCTGCGCACGGCGTGAATTGCTGGAAGAAACCGGACTTAAAGCGGGCGTGCTTTCACTGGTGGGCATATTTGATCGGCCGCATTATGATGTTGTTTATCCGAACGGGGATCAGGTGCAGCAGTTTACGGTTTGTTTTCAGGGCCAGGCAGCAGGTGGTAAGTTGCAGATCGACGGTATCGAGACACGTGATTTGCGCTTTGTTACCCCTGCGGAAGCCGCAGAAATGCGCATGGCTATTTGGTACAGTGATATGATTCGGGATGCCTGTATAAATGGTGTGCCAACCTTTGCGCCGCCCTTTCGTCATGGCCAAACAGTCGATCAGGTAGCGGCAGTACGGCCGTTTATCGGCAAGGAATTGTACATCGGCATTGGCGCAACCGTATTGGTTACGCGTGAGGATGGGCGCATCTTGATATTGAAACATGTTGGTGAGACAGATTGGCGTTTTCCGGCCGGGTTTGCTGACTTGGGTGAGACGCTGGCAGCAACGGCCGTTCGTGAGATGCGTGAAGAAACCGGTTTACACATTCAACCTGATCGCATCGTCGCCATTTACTCGGCACAAGAAATGCATAATGTGTATCCAAATGGCGATCAAGTCAAAAATGTTGGGGTCTTGTTTCATGCCCGTTATACCGGCGGTACGATTCAACTAGATGCCGGTGAAATCGAGCAAATGGCTTGGATTGATGCTTCACAATTGCTTGAATGGGTTGATCCACAGAAAATCGGGTTTTATACGGCCGTATTGGCGCATTTAGAAAAGGGGTATGTTGTCTACTAGTATCTATTACTATGCCACTTTTAAGGTTGTCTAATGTTTAGATCAATAAATCGCCGTCTTATCACCATCCTGTTTTTTGTTTTTGCCTTATTGGTGCTGGGCACAGTTGGTTATATGCTCATTGAGGGTTGGGATTTTGATGATGCCCTGTATATGACCACCATTACATTAACCACTGTGGGCTATAGTGAAGTCCATCCGCTTTCAGTGGCCGGTCAATTTTTTACGATCTTTCTGATTATTTTGGGTGTGAGTGTCATCGCCTATAGTCTTAGCATTCTGGGCGAATATATTTTTTCCAACAGTTTAGGTGGAGAACTCAAAAAGCGACAAACAAAGCGTATGATCAAAAAAATGCAAAATCACATTATTATTTGTGGCTACGGCCGTGTCGGGCGTAGTGCCGCACCAACATTGCATGAAAACAGCCGTGATGTTGTCATCATCGACAGCGATCTGGAATTGGTGGCGCGTGCTCGCGAGGATGGATTCGCAACGATACACGGCGATGCAGCCAGTGACGATGTTTTGCGTGAAGCCGGCCTCGAAAAAGCGTGGGGTGTTGTTGTGAGTACCGGTGAAGATTCACTCAATCTGTTTATTGTCCTTTCTGCACGCACATTGAATCCTGATCTTTATATTGTTGCCCGTGCGGTAAATGCTGAAAATGAGCGCAAAATGGTGCGTGCAGGTGCGGATCGGGTTGTTTCTCCTTACCGCATCGGCGGCAAACATATGGCAAATATCATGCTGCGGCCACATGTTACCGACTTTTTTGATGTTGTCACGCTGCAAGGTGGGCAGGAGTTGTGGATCGAGGAACTGGTTATCGCTGATGATTCGGCTTTAATTGGACAAACGGTTGGTCAGGCCAATGTTCGTCGTCAGACTGGGGTGTCGATGGTGGCTTTAACCAGTAAAGTCACTGGGCAAACCATCGTGCCGGATGCGAATACGCTGCTCACGGCCGGTGACGAATTGATTGTGTTAGGTACACGCGATCAGTTGGCCGCGCTGCGTGAGTTGACGCGCAGTCCATTATCACAAACACGCTGACTCTTGGGGGGCGTGCCAATCCCTACAACATGTCTGCCAACAGCTCCGCACAGTGAATCCATAGTGGAAACATCTCATCTGAATCTTCATTGGCCCACCACGCACCCAAGACCATCTGTGCCATGCCCCAGCCCAGCATGCGCTGTTTATCAAATCCCAAAAGCTCATGTAAT
>JAGRDI010000436.1 GCA_020432765.1 Anaerolineales bacterium
AACTTATTTATGGACAGTTACTTAGATAAGAGGATGGAGTATGACAGACAAAGAACAAACCCAAAATGAATCTTACAGCTTTAAAGCCGAAATAAAACAACTTCTCAATATCTTGGCGCATTCCCTATACAAAGATCAGGACATATTCTTGCGTGAATTGGTTTCAAATGCCTCTGATGCTTTGACGCGCATGCATTTTGAGAGCCTGACAAATCGCGATGTGCTGGATGTGGATGCTGAACTGGCAATCCATATTGAAGTGCCTGAAGTTGGCGAAGAGGAACCCAAGCGTATCATTGTCAAAGATAGTGGTATTGGCATGAATCATGACGAATTGATTACTAATTTGGGCACGATTGCGCAATCTGGTGCGCGGGAATTCATGGCCAAAGTAGACGATGAAAACTTTGATGTCAGTGACGTGATTGGTCAATTTGGCGTTGGTTTTTATTCCGTATTTATGGTCGCTGAAGAGGTGCGTGTGATTTCACGCAGCTATCGTCAAGATGATACGGCCGTTGTGTGGATTTCAGATGGCAGCGACAATTTTGTGGTGGAGCCTGCCGAAAAAAGCGACCGAGGTACTGAAATTCATATTATCTTGAAAAAAGGTGCAGCCGAATTTGCCAGTGAATGGAAATTACGCCAAATCGTGAAGAAATATTCTGATTTTGTGCGTTATCCCATTTATGTAGGTGAAAATCAGGCCAATGAACAAAGTTCGTTATGGCGTAAATCACCATCCGAAGCCGCGCAAGAAGAATATGATCAGTTTTATCAACAGATGACGATGGATTTTGAACCACCGCTGCTGACAATTCATTTTAGCTCCGATTCGCCTATCCATTTACGCGCTTTGCTTTATATTCCGAGCAAACGTGAGCCGGGTATGATGGCACTGCGCAAAGAGCCGGGTGTTTTGCTCTATTCACACAATGTGCTCATTCAAGAATATTGCACAGACTTGCTGCCCGATTGGCTTAATTTTGTGGATGGCGTCGTCGATTCTGAAGATTTACCGCTTAATGTAAGTCGTGAGACCGTGCAGCAGAATCGCATTATGCGTCATCTGGGCAAAACTATTCGTAAACGCGTTTTGAGGGAACTAAAGAAGCTGGCTGAAAAGGAGCCGGAGAAGTATAAGAAGTTTTGGGATGAATACGGCCGTGCCTTCAAAGAAGGTGTTGCTATGGATCCCAGTGCCAAAGAAGAACTCTTACCACTCTTCCGCTATCATTCCTCAAAGAGTGGGGTAGAATTGAGTTCGCTTGCCGCGTATATAGAGCGCATGCCAGAATCCCAGGAGGAAATCTATTATGTATTGGGTAATGATGCCGATACAGTAGCCCAAAGTCCACATCTTGATCCTTTTAAGGCACGTGACATCGAAGTGTTGTATTGGGTCGATCCGCTCGATGCCTTTATTGCACCTAGTTTGCAAGAATTTGATGGCAAGAAACTGCGCAATATTGATGATGCCGATTTGGATTTGCCGGAAATTGAGCAGTCAGATGAGACAGAAAAAGAAACAATTCTCGCAGACAAAGCATTTAATTTATTTGTTGGCCGTTGTGTGACGACTTTAGGTGAGCGCGTGACCGAAGTGCGCGAGTCGAAAGTGCTTAAGGACAGCCCCGTGCGTTTGGTCTCACCCGAAGATGCACCCAACAAGGAAATGCAGCGCATTCAACGTTATCTGGACCAAAATTATGAAGTCCCCCAGAAAATCTTGGAGGTAAACCGCAGCCATCCACTGATCGGAAATTTGGCACACATGATTGAAAATCAACCGGATAACGAGTTGATCAATTTATCCATAGAGCAGTTATATGCCAGTGCCTTGGTACAGGAAGGGTTGCACCCCAATCCTTCACAAATGTTGCCGCGTATTCAAGAATTAATGCTCTTGGCGACAAAAGAATAACTTGAGAGTCTGCACATCTCCTCAGACGTGTGTAATCTTTATAATAGATTGCACACGTCTTTTTTTTATAGTAGAAGGTTGATAAAATAGCTGCATGTCTAGTAAGTGGTATTAACATTAGTACTGGACGCTGGTGTTTTTTATTTTTGCAGAGGAGAGCTGTCAGGTTTTATGATCAATTTGCTCATATGCCACTCGTGGTAGAAACCTGACAAGTCTAGAATTCGCCAGACTCCAATTTTGTAGTAACCATAAGGAATAAATTATGCTCAAGAAGCTGATTGTCGTCTCATCGGCGATACTCTTAATCGTCATCCTCCCACTTTTACTGCTCACAGCCCCCTTTGCCCAAGCTCAACCTGATCAAAAAAACGATATCCCGCCCCAAATTGTGGGTGGCGAGGAAGCTAATCTTGGGGATTGGCCGTGGCAGGTTGCTTTGGTGAGTGCTGGCTCAACTGATTTTTATGACGATTATTTTTGTGGCGGATCATTGGTTGAGGAGAATTGGATCCTAACGGCCGCACACTGTGTGGAAGAGTTATCTCCTGACGATTTTGAAGTTGTTGTTGGTGTGCATAATTTGGCCAATCCTGAAACCGGTTACCAGAAAGTCAGCGTGCAAGACGTTATTTTTTATCCAGATTATCTATCTGGTGAGTATGATTTTGATATCGCCTTATTGCTGCTGAGTACTGCTGTTGTTTTGGGTGATACAGTGGGAGGAACGGCCGTTGCGCCCATACCCCTTGTACCGGCAGACAGCGATGATTTAGCTGGTCTGCAATCCACAATCACTGGTTGGGGTAATACTTTAGCCCAACCATTTCCAGGTGGCGTTAATGATCCCCAAACCTTGCAGCAAACAGACATTCCCATCCTTACAAACGCCGCCTGTGAAACAGCTTATGATACGAATGTCGGCCCTGGTGATTGGATCAGCCCCAATATGTTATGTGCCGGGTTGGAGGCTGGCGGACAGGGTGCTTGCCAAGGAGATGGCGGTGGGCCTCTGGTCATTTTTGATGATGTTTTGCAGCAATGGCAGCTTGCTGGTGTCATAAGCTGGTCTGTTGGTTGTGCTGCGCCTGGAATACCTGGCGTGAATACCCGTGTATCTGAATTCACCGATTGGGTGCATAGTTACATTTTGCAGGCGGAGGTAAGCCTTGAAAAGAGTGTATCAGCGACAGAAATTTCACCAGGGGAAACTCTGGCTTATACATTGACGCTGAAAAATTCAGGCGCTGCCCCAGCAAATAGCATTACGCTGACCGATACGATTCCGCTCAGCACTGTGTATGCGGTTGATTCGGTGACTGGTGGTGGCATTTATGTGGATGATAGTTTGGTTTGGTCCGATTTATCTGTTGCTGCTGGAGGTGAAACGGCCGTTTCTTTTGCAGTTCAGGTTGATATGGATGCTATACCTACTAAAATTGCTGTTTTTGATGATATGGAAAATGGCGCTGACAATTGGATAGTCTCCCATGCTGAAGACAGTGCACCAATTGATTGGACTTTGGATGATGTGAATCCCTATCGCGGCGATTACGCCTGGTTTGGCGAGGATGTTGCGCTGGTAAGCGACCAATATCTTGTGCTGCCCATATCTGATACCCTAGAAATAGACAGCAGTTTGCGCTTTTGGCATGCGTATAATCTGGAGGAGATGGTGGATGGTGGTGTTGTTGAGATTTCCACCAACAATGGCGTGACCTGGAGCGATTTGGGCAGTGCTATCACCCATAATGGGTATAATCATTTTTTGGAACCTTCTGATAATCCCCTGGCTGATCGGTTGGCTTTTACGGGAGCAAGTGATGGTTATGTTGAAACGGCCGTTGACCTAAGTGGATATGCGGGTGAAATCGTTCAAATCCGCTTTCGTCTCGGTACGAATGCCGGCATTGCAGCGCAAGGCTGGTGGATTGATGATGTTTTTGTTGGGGTGTTTACGGCCGTTGACAATATCGCCTATGCTAATGGCGAGTTAAGCAGCAATACCACACGCACATTTATAAATGCGCTGCCTGTAGAAGTTGATTATCCCAACTTTTTGCCCATCGTGAGAAAACCATAATTCCCATAGGGATGGTCGATTTATTGCGCCATTATTCGTCGTAAAGGTAGCTGGTATGCTTTTATCTGTAACTTGCCACGTGAAAATGAAAACGAGCTTCTTTCCCTCCTCGCCGAACTCACTGACTTGGGTTGGGCTGAAGGTGCAGATTATGGAGTAAGCTCCTGACGGCCAACATTTTTTAGTTCAGTGTTGTGATTTTAACGGCCGTTCCCATCTCGCGCCCAATATCAATCACATCATCGGGATTTTGGCTTGCTTCTAACACTGCGATAATAATGGTATCGGCCGTTTCTCCGGCCA
>JAGRDI010000437.1:0-1315 GCA_020432765.1 Anaerolineales bacterium
TAAAGGTCCTCGGCAGCCGTCACTCGTTCAACGACATCGCCGACACGACGGAAGATCTTATCTCTCTCGAAAAATTCGACTACATCGAAGCGGTCGACCGCGAGCGCCGCACAGTGACGATTGGCGGTGGCGTCCGCTATGGACAACTCTGCCGCCAACTGCACAATGAGGGTTTTGCGCTGCCCAATCTCGCTTCGCTGCCCCACATCTCTGTTGCCGGGGCCTGCGCGACGGCGACACATGGCTCGGGCGACGGCAATGGCAACCTGGCTACGGTTGCAGCGGCAATGGAAATAGTCACGGCTGATGGCGAAACGGCCGTTTTTTCCCGCGACCACCATAGTGACGAATTTTCAGGGGCAGTCGTTGGGCTGGGCGGCCTGGGGGTCGTTACCAAACTGACGCTCGATGTGATACCAACCTTTGCAGTGCGCCAGGACGTGTACGAAAATTTACCCCTGGCACAGTTAGCAGACCATTTTGATGACATCACCGCCAGGGCTTACAGCGTCAGTTTTTTCACCAATTGGCGCGACGCAGTCATCAACCAGGTCTGGCTCAAGCGGCGCGTTACGGCCGATGCTGCGTTCGAGGTGAAACCTGAATTATTCGGTGCGACGCCGGCCCGTGAAGACTGCCATCCGATCAGAGGGGTATCGGCGGTCAACTGCACCAAACAGATGGGTGTTGCCGGTCCCTGGTATGATCGTTTGCCTCATTTTCGTCTGGAGTTCACCCCCAGCCACGGCGAGGAGTTGCAGAGTGAGTATATTCTGCCCCGTTACAATGCCGTTGCGGCGCTCCATGCACTCAGCGGTTTGCAAGAGCAGATTGCTCCCCTGTTACAGATTTCCGAAATACGCACCATTGCCGGCGATAATCTGTGGCTGAGTATGTGTTATCAACAAGATTGTGTGGCCTTCCACTTTACCTGGAAAAAGGATTGGCCCAATGTACAACAGGTGCTTCCGCTGATAGAAGAGCGACTCGCACCGCTTGAAGCTCGTCCACATTGGGGCAAGCTGTTTACAATGCCGGCGGCCCAGGTGCAGTCGCTCTATGCGAAACTGCCCGCCTTTCAACAATTGCTAAGAACCTATGATCCGCAAGGCAAATTTCGTAATGCCTTTCTGGACACCTATATCTTTGGCGCAAACTGAGAAATTAAGGAACAAGAAATGAACACAGATATTTTTACACATTTAGAAGTATGGTTTGTCGTAGGCAGCCAACATTTATATGGACCGGAGACTTTGGAGCAAGTGGCAGCAAACGGCCGTTTAATTGCCAACGCCCTCTATGAATCTCCCCAACT
>JAGRDI010000437.1:1400-1689 GCA_020432765.1 Anaerolineales bacterium
CTAACTGCATTGGCCTCATCTGTTGGATGCACACCTTCTCCCCGGCCAAAATGTGGATTCACGGCCTGCAAGCACTGCAAAAGCCATTCGTACAGCTGCATACCCAGTTCAACGCCGAAATCCCCTGGTCTACTATCGACATGGACTTCATGAACCTGAACCAGACCGCCCACGGCGGGCGCGAGTTCGGCTATATTGGAGCGCGAATGCGAGCCGCACGCAAGGTCATCGTCGGCCATTGGCAGGAGGAAGCGGTGCTGGCACGGCTGGATGTCTGGATGCGTGCCGC
>JAGRDI010000437.1:1789-2207 GCA_020432765.1 Anaerolineales bacterium
AGTTTGGCTACGCGGTCAACGGCTATGGCGTGGGTGATTTGGTGGCCAAGGTGGATGCGGTGTCGGAAACGGCCGTTTCCGACCTCATCGCCGTCTACGAAGAAAGTTATAATGTTGTTCCCGAACTGCAAGCCGGTGGCTCACGCCGCCAATCCCTGCGTGACGCCGCACGCATCGAATTGGGGATGCGCGCCTTTCTCGCAGAAGGTGGCTTCAAGGGGTATACCGACACCTTTGAAGATTTACACGGCCTCAAGCAGCTTCCCGGCGTTGCCTCGCAGCGACTTATGGCCGATGGCTATGGTTTTGGCGCCGAAGGTGATTGGAAAACGGCCGCTCTGCTGCGGGCCATGAAAGTGATGAGCGCCGGGCTGGAAGGTGGTACTTCCTTCATGGAAGATTACACCTACCATTTCAG
>JAGRDI010000437.1:2274-11033 GCA_020432765.1 Anaerolineales bacterium
CGCTGGAAATTCATCCGCTGGGCATCGGTGGCAAAGATGACCCGGTACGTTTGGTGTTTGATTCGCAAACCGGCCCGGCTATCAACGCCTCCATTATTGATCTGGGAACGCGCTACCGCCTGATTGTCAACACCGTAGATGTGGTGCCCACTGACGAGCCGCTGCCAAAGCTGCCGGTTGCCCGCGCCTTGTGGACACCCCATCCCAATTTCAAAGAAGGTGTGGCCGCCTGGATTCTGGCTGGAGGTGCGCACCACACCGGTTTCAGCTTGTCGCTAACGGCCGAACACCTGGAAGATTTCGCCACTATGGCGGGCGTTGAATACTTGCTCATTGACGAGAATGCCACCTTGGCTGAGGTCAAGAAGGAACTAAAATGGAATGATGTTTATTATCACTTAGCCAATGGCTTTTCCTAAAGTGGAAAAGCCATCAAAAGGCAGCAAACTTCTGCCGACAAGATAAAAGTCTCACGGCTGTATTTGACTGCCACATGTGTGGTCAGTGTATTTTGCACTTGACGGGCATGATCTGCTCCATGAAATGTCCCAAAAATCTACAACAAGGGCAAACTGAATTTAACGACGGCGCCACCTTCGGGTGCGTTTTCAGCCCAAATTTTACCTTCATGCGCAACGACAATTCCCTGAGCAATGGCTAATCCAAGACCTGCACCGCCGGTTGCACGAC
Organism: Anaerolineales bacterium; assembly: GCA_020432765.1. Taxonomy (GTDB): domain Bacteria; phylum Chloroflexota; class Anaerolineae; order Promineifilales; family Promineifilaceae; genus JAACFF01. The sequence continues at coordinate 2,965 of JAGRDI010000437.1, forward strand.
TGCGAGCTTCTTCGCCACGGTAAAATTGCTCAAAAACGCGCGTTAAATCAGCGGGATCAAAACCAGGGCCACTGTCTTGCACCGTTACTATAACACTGGTTGGTTTGCGCACGGCCGTTACCAATACATTGCCCCCATTTGGCGTATAACGAATCGCATTACTAATTAAATTGTCTAAAACACGACCTAATTTGGTCGCATTTAACGGTACTAAACCCACCGCAGGATCAACCTGGCCAGTTAAATTAATCTCTTTTTGTGCAGCTACTATCTGAAAACGTTGCAAACAATCTGAAATAAAATCACCTAAGACATAAGGTGATTTTTCCATACGAAAACTGCCTGCATCTAACTGCGCCAGTTCGAATAAATCGTCGATCAATTTATTTAACGCCATCACATCGGCACGAATATCTTTATAGAAACGTTTTTGTGTCTCCACGTCATCAACCATGCCATCATTTAACGCCTCAACGCGCACACGAATGCTTGTTAAAGGTGTGCGCAAATCATGTGATGTCCAGGCGATTAAATCACGACGCAAGCGATCTAATTCAGCCTGTTGGTTAGCGGCTTGCTGTAATTGATCGGCCATTGCGTTAAATACCTGACCAACTCGTGTGATTTCGTCACGGCCGTTTACCTCAGCACGCGCATTCAAATCTCCCTCAGCCAATTGTTGTGCCGTGGCTGCCAGATTTTGCAGATCATCAGTTACACTGGCAGAGACAAAAACGCCAAAAGTGGCCGCAATAATAGCAGCGAAGAGCAGCAGCACACCACTAAGAATCAAATCATGTTGACTGGCAAACATCTGCTGCTGCATCACACCAACATTGAACAAAGTCAGTAATGCCGCCCAAATATAAGTAAGAACCAAGGTGCGTGCGAGGGAGGTCGAACGCGCCCAGCCGCGCCGGTATAACCAATATCCAATACCTAACGATAACAAAGATGTCACAGTCAGCGTCGTTACCAGAGCGATGGTCTCAGCAGCTGGCGGCTGCATAAGCAAGTTGAACAACAATACAGCCACAGCCAGTGCAAGCAAAATGCCGGTGAGTAAAATCAGCCAGGGCGCACGCTGGAACCAGGTTTGTTGTTGGGGTTTGTTTAAAGTTTCTACCATTTCACTATCTCATTTTTGGGCGGATCAGCATTTCAGCGTTTTGCTGACTGGCTTTATATCTATTGCGGCGGTTCAAATTTGTAGCCAACACCCCACACAGTCATCAAACAGTGGGGATTGCTGGGATCAGTTTCTAATTTTTCGCGCAAGCGGCGAATATGTACCGTCACAGTGCTGGGGTCTACATATTCTGAAAACCCCCAAACCTTTTCTAATAATTGATCGCGTTTGAAAACATGACGCGGGTTTGAGGCCATGAACCATAAAAGATTAAATTCTGTCGCGGTCAGTTCGATCTCCTCACCACGTACTATGACTAACCGTGTTACAGGGTCTATTGACAATTGGTTAAAGATCAACGGCCGTTGCTCTTGACCATCCAATTCAGCTTTATAGGTGCGCCGTAAGACGGCTTTGACTCGTGAGACCAATTCTGCAGGTGAAAACGGCTTGGTCACATAATCATCAGCACCCAATTCCAAACCATATATGCGATCCGTTTCCTGACTGCGTGCGGTAAGCATAATCACAGGCACATCCATCTCAGGATTGTTGCGCAGACGCCGCATAATTTCTAAGCCATCAATTTGTGGCAGCATAACGTCAAGAATTACCAACGCCGGCAAATCATTTTGAATTGCCAACAATGCCGTCTGTCCATCTTTTGCCTTGCGCACCTGAAATCCATCCCGCTGTAAATAAAGCGACACGACTTCCACCACCGAAGGTTCGTCATCAACTACTAGAATATCACCAAAATTCGTTACATCGTTGACCATGAAGTCACTTTACTCCGCATTTGTTACAAAGAAATTAAGAATGTGTACCAAAAACATTTCCAAAAAACGATTTTCGCCGAAACTGATATAAAAAACTTGTAAGCTTTTTGTAATCCATCTCATGCCCATTTTAGCATATAATTTTGTAAACTAATGTTTAATGCAAATATAGATGACAATTGTCGTTGAATGCGTGTAATGGATAAAATCATTCTTGTGGAACTTTATGTATCCATTACACACTTACAAGAGGAGATATGCGAAAAATATTTTTAAGTTTGCTCTTCCTGCTGATATTTATGTTGGCAGCTTGCAGCAGTCAGCCTGAACCAACTACCCCAATTCAAGAAATTCAGGACGAAACAGTGGCGCAAGAAACGCCGGTAGAAAAAGTTGTTCCAACGGAAGCACTTCCAGTAGAAAAACCAAGTGAGCCTGTAGAAGAATCTGTACAACAAGTAAGTGCGCGGCCACAATTGGTTGAATTCTACGCCGATTGGTGACCTACTTGCCAAAAAATGAAACCCATCGTGCATGGGTTAGAAAACATTTATCCTGAGCAAGTAGATTTTGTTTATCTAAATATTGATGATCCAGCAACAGATGAAGCCAAACAAAAATACGGTTTCCGTTATCAACCTCATTTTTTACTGATCGATGAGAACGGCGAAGTTGTCCAGGAATGGATTGGTAGTGTGAACCAAGGTGATTTCCGGGTTGCAATTGATACTATATTGAGCAACTAATTGGTTGTTATTTCAAGCCCATAAATGTCGCTTATGGACAACAATTCATTCAATGGTAAAAAATAGGGCGTGTCAACTCACCTGTAAAATCTACCATTCAACAGATTGACAACCTAATTGAGATTCGAACCCAAAAGAAGCAAACCACCTGATTTTGGAATCGAATCTCAATTGAATAAGTGCTAGTTCAAATTGACTAAAACCTCATTGATTTTTTACATTCCTTTCTGAATTAACCGGTATAAACAGAGAATATATCAACCGATCGGTTGATTGCTTGCGTCTATTGGATGCAAAGCAAAATCCACCAAATGTGTAAATTTTCTCCACCAGCCGATTGGTTACAAACAACGGCCGTTTTGCTATCCTATACACATCAAATTTAATCAATTCAATAGCAAATGGAGATAAAAAATGACCGCAAAAATCGAATTAACGCAAGGTAATCAACAAGCACGCACAGGCACATTCAAAAAATTGCTCTGGGTCACCCCTTTAGCAATGCTCGTAACCAGCATCGCCAACCTCATCCTTTACTTTTTAGTAGGCACACTCTTTCCCGCCGTTACTGCCTGGCCCGGAGCAAGTCCAGCCCAAATCATCGGTGCAAATATCGTTTATCTGTTCGTGGGCGCTGTTGTCTTAGCAATTATCAATCGCATTTCATCCCAGCCGGCACGCCACTTCCGTATCGTCGCCACCATAGGATTGGTGCTTTCCATGTTCTTGCCCGTGTCGGCGTGGATGGGTTACGGCGCAGCAGGTATCGCGGCACCTAATGCAATCACAGCCATTACTTTGGGTTTGATGCATGTCGTATCCTACGCCATTAGTGTGCCCATGTTCATTCGACTGGTGTTAGGCAAATAGATTATCAATTTTTATAGACGGATGAAAGAATGCGGAGTTTCCGTCCTCCGCATTCTTCATTCCGCATTCCATATTTCCATGGAGTTTACATGCGCTAATGTACATCAAAAGCCATGAAAATTCCGCTGTTTTCAGGAGATTTACCCATGAGTACTTTAGGCATGATTCATATGGTTTTTGGTTTGGTAGCCTTGGCAGCAGGAACGGCCGTTGTCCTCACACGCAAAGGTAACCGCGGGCATCGCACGTTAGGTCATGTTTATCTGACCACAATGGTTGGCTTAAATATCACAGGCTTGTTTATTTATAATCTTTTTGGTCATTTTGGCCCCTTCCATTGGCTGGCTGTCGCCAGCTTACTAACATTGATCGCTGGTTTAGTGCCTGTGTTCACGCGCCGGCCCAAAGGACGTTGGCTGGAATGGCACGCGGCCTTCATCAGTGGTTCATATGTTGGGTTAGTGGCTGCCACTGCCGCCGAAATCACCAGCCGCATCCCCGGCACAGCAGATAGCTTCGGTCTGGTTGTGGGACTTACTAGCGCCTTGATCATGGCTATCGGCGGGTATCTCATTCAGCGTTACACGCCAAAGAGCATCAGCCGCATCCCGGCTCGTTTTAGGCGCGATGCCCAAGTATCTTAGCAATTCTTCGCGTTTTGAGGCAGGCACAGGCAGTTGGCTGTGCCTGCTTGGTTTCTTTATTCGCTAACTTGATCACGATACAAAATTAGTCTTTGTGCCAGTCCACGTAAGCCGGCACTAATCCGTTCGAGAGAAAAACCGCGTACTTCGCGCTGGAAACGAAATATATCAGCCCGCAAAGGAGACAGCAGCGCATCAGCGATGTAGGCGATGTCCAGATAGGCCGGAATTTCGCCTACAGCAACGGCCGTTTTCAACAAACCATGTACTGTCATGTAAAGCCAGAAATGCGGCTGCTGTGTATTACCTTGAATTTGCAGCAAGTGGGCTTGCTGCACCTCACATAACAATGGCATATGAACGGCCGTAAATGAAACCAAAGCATTCAAAAAATAATCCAACTGCTGCATAGAGGTCATGCCTGAGGCCGCCATGAAACGCAGCTCAGCCAACATATTGTTTTGGAATTCCCGCATCTGTTTATCCATTAATGCCAGACACAAATCCCCCTTATTTGAAAAACGGCGATAGAGAGTTCCTTTACCAACCCCAGCAGCCTGGGCAATTTCAGCCATCGTCACATCAGCCACACCCCGTTCAACAAAAAGGGATTCGGCCGTTATTAACAGTAATTGGCGATTCGCTACTGCGTCGGCACGTTCATGACGGACACTATTATTTGAAATTGTATTGATTTGGATCGATTTTTGTTCCATTGTAAGCCAGAAGCCTGTACAAAAGGACAGGAATTTTTAGAATCTCTTGACAAGCGGACTCAAGTCCACTAATATACTAACACACAAACGGACTACAGTCCACTTTTATTTTAACAAGTTTAGAGAGGCAAGTATAGCCCATACAAATTAGTATCAACCACAGAATGCAAGTTATACCCCTTGCTTCCTCTAAAGTTGAATTCAAGGAGAATATACCAAATGACATGGCAAATTGACCCAGCACATTCAAGTATTCAATTTACAGTACGCCACATGATGATTTCAAAAGTACGCGGCAATTTCGAGAAATTCAGCGGAACTATCGATTTTACCGAAGAAAATCCAGCAAACTCAACTGTCTCAGTCGAGATTGATGCTGCGAGCATTAATACACGTGAGGAACAACGGGATGGCCATCTAAAATCCCCAGACTTCTTAAACGTGGCCGAATTTCCAACTCTGACTTTCAAAAGCACTCGTGTTGAGCCCAGCAGTTCTGATGAAGGCAAACTAATAGGCGATTTAACCATCCGGGACATTACCAAAGAAGTTGTTTTAGATGTAGAATATGTTGGTAAGGCAAAAAGCCCATGGGGAACAACCAGCGCTGGATTTTCTGGTTCAACAACCATCAACCGCACCGATTGGGGCTTAACTTGGAATCAGACACTCGAAACTGGTGGCATTCTCGTCGGTGACAAAATTAAAATTGATATCGAACTAGAACTGATTGAGGTTGCCGAGCAGGAAGCTGTGGCAGCATAGGAAGCTGTGGCAGCATAGATTAATTATCCAAGCAGACTGTAACGAATTGGGGAAGGAACGCATTTAATCCAGTAAATGAATGTTCCTTTCCTAGTTTCTTGCTTCACAAGCAGCATTAGCATAATTTGATAAAAGAGTAATCAATGCAAAGCATTTTTGACAGCGTCATCACTTCGATTAAACCAAAAGGTAACCTGCACTATTATCCTGCAGCTACCTTTCCGACGATTCATCCTGTCCACTGGTTGACTTCGCACTTTGCGGTCGGTGGCTATAGTCCTTTGCAACGCTTGAGCGGCATGTTGACGGCACATATGACCCAGATTGCGCCGCGCAACGGTTTTAGCTGGCATCCACATCGTGGCTTGGAAATTTTCACTTATGTGATTGAAGGCACACTGTATCACGAAGATACAACAGGTGGATATGGCACGATTTCGGCAGGAGAAGTGCAGCGCATGTTTTCTGGCCAATTCATTCAACATCAAGAACTCAACTTGACGGATGAGACGGCCCGTGTCATCCAAATTTGGTTTGCTTCAGAACCTCAGTTTATGGGTATCGAACCCCATTATGAACAAATTCCGCTGGCGCAGATGCAGCCGCAATTTTTGGGAGATGGTATTGTGCGCGAGATCATTGGTCCCGATGGTGCGACAGATGCACATGTTTCAGCACGGTTAACCAGTACGCTTTTGCCTGCTGGTGGTGAAACAACAGTTGTGCCGCCCCTGACCGGTGAATCTTTGTTTTTGTATGTGGTGGATGGCAACGGCCGTTTACAAACCCCCGCTCAAACCCAAACACTCAATCTATATGACGTCCTCCTGGCTACATCAGAAGCACATCCCCACACAATTTCTGCAGGAGATAAACAACTCAACTTTCTGTCCTTTTATTTGCCGGCATTCCTGCCCTCTTAAAAGCTGACAACAATGAACAGTGTGACAAACACAGCACGAAAGGAGCGAACCCCTTAGGCTTATTTCACGCACCCTGTTTATAACAACGCAGCTCTACAACATGCCCCGTCACGGCCGTTACCTTCACGCGTTCATCAATATGCTGCCCGACCAGCCAAACAAGATGCTCTGGCAGAGCCACAATTGGCAGGTGCGGGCGTAAAGGCGCGGCGACTTTGCGATTCACTAACACATCCTGCACAGCCGCAGATTTACCATTCATGCCCAAAGGTTGAAAACGCTCACCGAATTGACGCGGCCGTACCCTTAGCTGCCCAACCTCACCCACATCCACAAATACACGCAGCAAATCGCGATTACTTTCAATTGCTGCCATATCAACTGATTTGACTAACTTTGCTCCTAACCGCCAGCCATTGGCCAATTCGATCTCACCTGGGATAGCCAACGGCCGTTGCAGCTCATCAACCAACTGCGGAAAATCATGTAAGGTAACTTCACTAACAGCTTGAATTTCTAGCTGGTCATAACGCACAGTCAGCATGAGATCGCCGGATAAAGGAGCTTGTGTGCCCGTGCCTCCATCTACAGCTGCCGTCCTGGCCTGTTCAATGACCTGAAAGGAAATCTCAAATTGATACGGCCGTAACACCTCCACAATCTGCCGCAAAACGCGCCGCTGCAAACTCAACGGCAGCATCAAAAATTCAGGTCGATCCAAAATAAGCCAACTACTGCCCGAATCTAACAATAAGGCATGATAAGCGTCACCCGTTAATTTTCCTAGAAATTCTGTATCGGCTGCAGCCAGTTCAGATAATTGCAGCAAATGACGCTGCACATGGGGATTGAAATCAGCTAGCAAAGGGATTAACTCCAGCCGCACGCGATTGCGCAGAAAGTCGGGATTGGTATTAGATTCGTCGCTAATGGGGCGTAAATCATGCGTTTCACAATAGGCTTCAATCTCACGACGCGACACTTTAAGCAACGGCCGCACCAACAACAAATCCGGTCTACCAGGCAAAGGGCTGATGGTGCGCATACCAGACAAACCAGCCAGACCCGCACCGCGCAGCAGATTCATCAGCACTGTTTCCGCTTGATCATCGGCGTGATGCGCGACGAGAACGGCCGTTGCTCTCTTCTGAACAGCCAATTCCGCAAAAAACGCATACCGCGCATTACGACCAGCTTCTTCGATAGACCATCCATTTTCAGCAGCTAATTTGGTTACATCAACTTGTTTTGGGTGGAAGCGACATCCCCAGGCTACGGTTGTTGCCTTAACAAAAGCTGCCTCCTCCACTGATTCTGGCCGCAACCCATGATCCAAATGGGCAACAATCAATTGGGCAGGTGCATACAAATCGCAAAGCATATGCAGCAAAGCCAGCGAATCCGGACCACCGGAAACGCCCACCACAAACTGTTGCTGGGTGGGTGGTTGAGGAAGGGTTTTCAGAACGGCCGTTACTTGTTTGGATAACATTTTAA
>JAGRDI010000438.1 GCA_020432765.1 Anaerolineales bacterium
GGGTTGTGGATTAGTGAGAAGAGCATCAGGTTAACGGCCGTTAATAACGTCCAGCCCCCTGCTACCAATAACGCCTTTGTTGCTGCCAACGAATTCATTTCGAACATGACGCCAGCCCCTTCCCCTGCATCCACACCGAGTACAAGGACAGTCAGCATCAAAATTGTCGGAATCACGATCTCGTTCGCCGGAATAGCGACGATGTAGGCCAATAAAATGATACCGTTTAGCCCAAAAAAGAAAGCCATCGGATTGAGAAAATTGATGATATATTCAGCAATGCTGGTGCCATTGATCGTGATATTGGCAATCAACCAGATAACAGCACCAGCTGGCGCGGCAAATACAATCGCACGCCAGAGTACAATCAGGGTGCGGTCAATGATTGAGGTGTAAATCGTCTGCAAGACGCGCGGTGGGCGATAGGGGGGCAGTTCCAAGCTAAAGGTAGACACTTCACCCTTGAGCACTGAACGGGACAAACCCCACGAAATAATAAAACTAAGCACCACGCCCAACACAGCAATGGCGACCACAGCCAGTGCTGAAATCAGCCCTGCCCAATAGATGGGTGCCAAAGCGCCAATGAATAATGTGGCAATCAAGATTTGGGTGGGCCAACGGCCGTTGCACAGAGCAAAATTATTCGTGATGATCGCGATCAAACGTTCGCGTGGACTGTCAATCACGCGCGTTGCCACGACTCCGGCAGCATTACAACCAAAACCCATCATCATACTCAACGATTGTTTGCCATGTGCGCCAGATTTGCGATAAGCATTGTCCAGGTTGAAGGCAACACGTGGCAAGTAGCCAAAGTCTTCTAATAATGTAAACAATGGGAAGAAAATTGCCATCGGCGGCAGCATCACAGCTACAACCCAAGCGGTTGCTAAATAAATGCCATCGATCAATAAGCCGCTCAGCCACCAGGGTAAGCCGATAAACGCAGCGATATTTTGCAGAAAATTATAAACTGTGCCTAATAGTAGATTAGACAGCATTTGGGATGGGTAATTTGCGCCCACAATTGTGAGCCAAAATACAATAGCAAACAGCAGGATCATCAAGGGAAAACCCCAAATACGACTGGTCACAAGCTGATCAATTGTGCGATCCAAATCGAACCGCGGCGTTTCATCAGGACGTGTGACGGCGCGATCTGCCAAATGGGACGCTTCAGAATAAATATCTTCCATCAATTGTTCGTGGAAGTTTTGACCAATTTCCCAACGCAGGGAATCGGCCGTTTCCAAAATATCGATGGGTGCAATTGCCCGGCCAACAGGTTGGTAACTCATTGAATCACCTCCAGTGCAATGTGCGAATTTCGCTGGTTTTGTGGGGTAACAAGATCCATTTGCCGCTCCAAATCACCCAACTCCCCCTTTCGTACTGCTTCGACAATGCGCTGGTCGCCATCTAAAAGCCGCATGGCGACCCAACGTGCATTTGGCAAACCGGGGAATGCTGCTTCGATTTGCGGCACTAAAGTTGACATTGCATGACGAATTGCCGGTGATTCGTTTTTTACACGATAGGGTTTGCAGATTGTTTCACCTGTAGCCACATCATGTACCGCTTTTAAGAGCTGCGGCAGCCCTTCTTCCTGGCGTGCTGCTGTGGGTACAACCGGTACGCCTAAATCGCGTGCCAGACGCCGATCATCCACCGTTATTTTGTGTCGGCGTGCTTCGTCAATTAAGTTGAGACAAATAACAGCGCGGTCGGTGATTTCGAGCACTTGCAGCGCTAAGTTAAGGTTACGTTCTAGCCGGGTGGCATCGACTACAATGATGGTTACATCTGGCTGCCCAAAGAGGATGAAATCACGGGCGACTTCTTCGTCCAGGCTGGTAGATAGCAGGGAATAAGTGCCAGGTAAATCAACGATTTTGTAGCGAGCATCTCCATAACTGTAGCCGCCCTCGGCGCGTGTGACCGTTTTTCCTGGCCAATTGCCGGTATGTTGTCGTAAACCGGTGAGGGCATTAAAAACGGTACTTTTGCCCGTGTTAGGATTGCCTGCCAGGGCAACTACATAATCCCAATCGGTCATATCGACACCCAGCCGCATGAGGTGGCCGGCATTGTGCATGGGACAGGTTTCGCAGGCGGAACTTGGTGGACTTTTGAGTGTGGGTTCTTTGGTTTGAATTGTCATAATTGTTTATTTTCCAGTTTAACTTTGATTTGGTGCGCTTGACTTTCGCGTAAGGCGATGAGTGCGCCGCGAATGCGATAGGCGGTCGGATCACCACCAGGGCTGCGCATTTCGGGCGTGATGTTTGTGCCGCGAGTGATGCCCAGATCAAGGAAACGGCGGCGTTCAGAGCCACGACAGGCTGTCGAGAGTCCGGTGACAACGGCCGTTGTTCCCATTTCCACACAAGACAAGCGCACATACCCTTCAGATTCATCAAGGGTTTCCTCATCAAAAGAAGTTAATGGCATGACTGCTACATTTGCAGCCACCATGGGCGCGAGCACATGTTCATTTCCATTTGTCCAAAAGCGCACACGTTGGTTGGTCGATTCCGTGACACGCACAATTTGGCCGGGATGCAGGCCTTCGGCAACAAGCTGCGCATAAACGATGTCTGGTTCATCTTCGATATGCACAATGCGTGCTGGCATATCAATGGCAGTGCGGGTTAAGGGTTCGCCCGCATGCACGACGACATCACTGTGCAGTGTTGGAATAGGATCGCCGTGTGGGTCGTGGGTGGGAAAGTTGAGTTGTGCAGCTAGTGCATCGGCTGCATCGGGTGTCAGGGTGTGTTCGAATTCTTCGGCCTGACCATGCCACACTTCTTCTGTGTAACCGGTTTCTTCGGCAAGATAACGTTCCCATAACCGGTGAGCACGAATGATATGCAGTGCCGCATCACGCCCTTCTGAGGTTAGGTGCATGTCGTCGCCTTCGACTTTGATCAAGCCATCGGTTTGCATGTGGGTGACAAGATTTGCGGCTGTGTTTGTATTGATATTGAGCGCCCCGGCAATACTTTCTAGAGTTGGCCGCCGTCCCTGGATTTCCCATTTGTAAATATGTTTAAGCGCATCTTCACTTAAAACACGTTGGGTCAGGCGTCGTGTGCGTTGCCAGCGGGGAATAAAGCCGTGTTCTGGCCAAAAAAGGACGGCGATTATCACGATAGCGGCCGTTCCAAAGATGAGTGCTGTGAGTGGATTGTACATAGATTTTCTCCGTTAATTAGGCTTGCCTAAAAAACTATTTTTGCATTCCTACATATTATAATGATAATAGATGAAATTGCAAGAATCAGTTTTAATTTAAGGTGATGCATGTATTGCATACCGGCATGACCACACTATAAACCGGATTGTCAATCCGATTTACAGTGTAGGTTGATTTAATTAAGGGGTTAAAGAGGAAAAAACGAATTAGCGCGAAACGGCCGTTGCCAACCAACCCAAAAGTATATCCGCATGCGAATTTAGCTGTTTTTGAGCAGCATCGCAGTAAACTTGGAGGTAGGCTTGCAAGTCGATTGTTTGGGCCGGCAGTGTTTGATAACTGGCCAAGCCACTGATCCACTGCAGCCCAGAATCAAGCAGCGAAATGTCGTTAAGCGTAAGCGCAGCGATGATGCTATTCCCAAATTCGGCATTAACTGTGTGTATGGTTCGCAGTGGCATCAAAGTTTCAATAATTTTGGATTGCACTTGTGCTTCAATTACAGCGCGGTTTTCACGATATTGAATTAATGCGGTTTGGTACTTAGGATCCACAACTTTTATCAACTGTGGCTCAGGTGTTGTTTGCATCAATTTTTCGATTGTGTTGAGCGCAGTCGTGAAATCTTGACCAAGGTAGTACCCGGGAATCCGCTTTTGCAATTCGGGTATCGTGTTAAAGATCCCGCCGCCAAAAGCGATTGGCACGTTTCTTGAGGCGAGATGGACAGCCATGTTATAGGTAGTGCCGGCTGTGGGTAGTGTTTGTGCAGAGGTTATGATCAGCTGTGGTCTGATGGCTTGTACGGCCGTTTCTATTTGATCTAAGGGTACGTTTGCACCCAAATAAACCACATCCCAGCCGCGCCGCCGCAGCAGCACAGTTAACAAGAGTGGGCTAAATGTGTGTTGTTCAAGTGGGGGACAAGCAATAAGGATACGGCCGTCGCGTGTTGGTAGCGGGGTGGCCGTTAATAAGCTTTCCAAATGCCGTACGGCTAACGCGGAGGTAAAATGTTCTTGCTGGACGGTAATTGTGCCTGCATACCAACCATCTCCGATTGCATGCAACCCCTTTTGTAGAATCTCAAAACAGACGGTCTCCAATGGCAGCACTGCAAATGCTTCGGCGATAATATGTTGCGCATGTTGTTCATCGAACTCCAGACAGGCCGACAGCCATGTTGCACGCATTTGGCGTACGGAATCTCCGGTTACCGCAGTGGTAAAAGGTACCTGTTCACTCCCCGGCAAAGGGTGCATAACAAATGGGTCTTCCTGCCGTGCTTTTATTTGTTCCCACAATTCAACGGCGTGGCTGATGCTCAACCCTTCATCCTGGCGTTCAATCAGCCATTTGAGCATATCGATTTCATACTGCGAATACAGGCGATGACCGCCATCCGTGCGCTGCGGATTGGGCTTGCCATAGCGCCGTTCCCAGGCGCGCAAGGTGTCTGGTTTAAGTCCGGTTTCCTGGACGACGACTTTCATGTTGAAGGTGGGAGTTTGATCAGAAGTGGTCATTTGTGTCCTCTTTGATAGCTGCAAAGACCTGTATGGTTTGTTACAAAAAAGGGGTAGAAGTCCCTCAAACCATTAAGGGTTTTTTGTAGATCAAAATAATCTCGGCAGGGTATAGTTCTCCCTATTTTAGCACAGTTGTTAACCTTTTGTCGATGTATTGAAGGGCAAAACCCTGAGGGCAAAAAAGCAACGGCCGTTATTATCACAGTAACGGCCGTTTGCCCCAGATAATTTTGAGCCTGCAGGGTGTTAGAGAGTGATTGACGGATCATATTTCGTATTGCGTATCTAGAGAGTGTCGCGTAATATGCAATACGGCAAAACTGGTACGGCTTAATTTGGTCTATAGGTTAACATACGCAGGCCGTTGAGCGAGACTAGCACCGTGCCGCCCTCGTGGCCAATGACTGCCAGCGGCAGGGGTAAATCGCGCACGAAGATGGCAGCCAACATGATCAGGATCATGCCCATTGCAAAGACTAGATTGACAACTAACGTTTGGCGCGTTTTGCGGCTTAAGCCAATTACATAGGGGATGTTTTCAAGATTGTCTGACATGAGTACGATATCGGCCGTTTCCAAAGCGACATCAGAACCAGCTGCACCCATGGCAATGCCAATATCGGCCGTTGCCAGGGCGGGAGCATCATTGACACCATCACCCACCATCGCCACGGGGCCAA
>JAGRDI010000439.1 GCA_020432765.1 Anaerolineales bacterium
TCATATTCATTGGGCGCCATGCCAATTCGGTCAGGTCGGCGGCTGTCTCGAAATCTTTTGCAGCCAGTGCGTGTTGAATTGCCTCAGGCAAATGATCGTTCTGCTTATACCATTCACTCGCCCGTAAGTGCAATTTTAGCACCAAATCCTCATGGGTTTGGCGCAGCCGCTGACGAAGCAAATCAGCAAAAAGATGGTGATAGCGATACCAACTGCGCTTATTGTCCAAGGGGATGATGAACAGGTTGGCGCGTTCTAACATTTCCAGCGTCATCTGCCCATTGTTCTGGCCGGTGAGGGTGTCACATAAAGAGGCGGTCATTCGGTTGAGAACGGCCGTTTTCAACAAAAAATCCTGAACATCCTCGGGTTGCTGGTTCAAAACCTCTTCAACCAAATAATCCAGTACAAGCCGGTGACTGCCGGTAAACGTTTGAATCAGCCTGGATGAGTCGATGTGTCCCCGTAATAAAATATTTCCTTGTAAGGCAAGGGATGCCAATTGCAATCCGGCTATCCAACCTTCGGTACGCGCTTCCAGGGCAGCGATATCGTCTGCTGCCAGGTTCAAACCCATCATCTTGTTGAGAAAATCGGCAGTTTCGGTGGATGTAAAACGCAAGTCGGCAGCGCGTAGTTCGGTCATTTGGTCACGGGTACGGAGACGAGACAATGGTAGATATGGATCCTCACGAGTGGCTATGACTAAATGCATCTGTGGCGGTATGTTTTCGAGCAAAAAGTTGAGAGCATCATGTATGGATTGGTCGTCAATCAGATGCAAGTCATCGAGGACCAGGATAATCCTGTAGGTAATGGCAGCTATTTCGTTAATTAATGAAGTTAGGATGGTTTGAATCGGTGGCGGCTGTGGGGTATGGAGCATGCTGAGTGCCTCTTTCCCTAAGGCAGCGTCTATCCCTTCACTCTGGTTAATAGCAGTGATAAAGTAAGTCAGAAAACGCACCGGATCATTGTCGCCCTCATCCAGAGAAACCCAGCCAATCCTATTTCCATCGTTTTTTACCGTTTTTGCATCCAACCGCAAACTGTCCAACCATTCAGTTACCAATGTTGTCTTGCCGAAGCCAGCCGGGGCAGAAATGAGGGTTAATTTGTGGTGCAAACTTTTGTCCAAGCGTTCGATCAAGCGCGGGCGTGGGACAAGTTTTGATCTGGAGGGTGGAACAAAGAACTTTGTAACCAAAATTGAGGCGGACATAAAACAATTATACCCTAATTTTCCCAAATATCTGTCCTGTCAACCTTTCAAGGTTATTAGCATAAATACATTTGTATCTGCCAGGACTTAGCGCTATGATTTCATAATTTGAGGAGCAAACTTATGCAAATAGCAACGGCCGTATTCCGCGAGCCAAACCAACCATTCAGCATCGAGACCCTTGACCTCGCCCCACCACAGGCCGGCGAGGTCTTGGTCAAAGTTGCCGCAGCAGGTGTGTGTCACAGCGATTGGCATCTGATGACTGGTGCAACCAAACATTCGCTGCCGGTTGTGCCGGGACATGAAGGTGCTGGGGTGGTAACGGCCGTTGGTCCCAACGTCACAACAGTCAGACCTGGTGACCATGTGGCGCTGAACTGGGCGCCTAATTGTAATCATTGTTTCTACTGCCTCAACGATAAACCATCCTTATGCGAAACCTATATTGAACCAATTTGGGCAGGCACCATGTTAGATGGCAGCACACGCCTATCGAAAGATGGTCAACCCGTTTATCATTTTAGCGGCACAGCCTGTTTTGCCGAATACACAGTCGTGCCGGAACCTTGTTGTGTACCACTAAACAAGGATATTCCGCTGACCATTGCGGCGTTAATTGGTTGTGCAGTGACGACTGGCGTTGGAGCTGTGTTAAATACTGCTAAAGTAAAGCCGGGCAGTAATGTTGTCATATTTGGGATTGGTGGCGTTGGTTTGAGCACAATTTTAGGTGCTAAACTGGCTGGTGCGCAGCGCATCATCGCCGTTGATATCCATGAAAGCAAAGGGGATATAGCAATCGATTTTGGCGCTACTGATTTTGTGATTGGTGGGCCACACGTAACAGATGAAGTGCGTAAATTAACGGCTGGTCGCGGCGCAGATTACGCCTTTGAAGCCATCGGTATTCCCGCCGTGCAAGAACAATGCCTGGCTGCAATTCGTCCGGGTGGTCTGGTAGTCTTATCCGGCATTTCACCGATGGGCAGCGGCACAAACTTGCCCGGCGCCATTCTCACACGACAAGAAAAAACAGTCACCGGTTCGTATTACGGCAGCGCCAATACAGCACGCGACTTTCCATTTTATGCTGATTTGTACCGGCGCGGTTTGTTAAATTTGGACAAGTTGGTATCCCGCACCTACAGCTTAGATCAGATCAATGCTGCCTATGCCGATATGCTCGCCGGAGAAGGTGCGCGCGGTGTAATCGTTTTTGATTGAATTTGACTGATTATTTTACAATTAGCCAATCATTGATTACAATGCGGACATTCAAATTACAATATAATCAATCAGGTTCAATTGGAGGTTTAGCATGAAAACACTTGGTCAAATTTTACAGACGAAGGGCAATGAAACCTGGACTGTAGCACCCGATACAACTGTTTTTGCAGCATTAGAGTTAATGGCAGAACGGGATATTGGTGCATTGGTCGTAGTTGAAGACGATGATGTTGTCGGTATATTTTCAGAACGCGATTACGCACGTAAGGTAATTTTAGCGGGCAAATCTTCCCGGACCATCCCTGTTAGCAGCATCATGACTAAAAATGTGATTTGCGTACGCCCCGAACAAACCGTCAATAAATGTATGGCTTTAATGACCGAAAAACATGTTCGCCATTTGCCCGTCTTGGATAATGGCAAGCTTGTTGGCGTCATTTCAATTGGCGATGTCGTTAAATCTGTGATTAACGAACAACAGGTCATGATTACGCATTTGGAAGATTATATATACGGATGATTTTGCGTGGTACGGCGTGTGCATTTAGAAATTTATGGCTAAGTTTAAGATTGATCTTTATGCTGAAGAAGTAGAGGTAGAGGTTACACGGCAAGGTAACATGCTGCACGTGATGCGCGATGGGGTCACGGCCGAATTACAGCTCACTCATCAAGAAGGGACGGCGTTTGTGCTTGAACAGCTACACGCTGATGGTATCCGTAAGCGCATCCGCGCCGCTGGTCATTTAAAAGGAGATCAGCGACAGATTTGGGTCAACGGCCGTACCTTCAACTACCAACGTATTCGCCAACGCGCCGGCGGTGCTGCGCCCACAGGCTCCTTATCCACCTCGATTCCCGCCGTCGTCGCGCAAATCCTCATTCATGTCGGTGATGCCGTGGCAGCCGGTGACAAGCTGCTCTTGCTCGAATCAATGAAGATGGTCATTCCGATTCAAGCGCCATATGCTGGTGTGGTAACGGCCGTTCACTGCGCAGCCGGCGATTCTGTAGAAGCAGGTGT
>JAGRDI010000440.1 GCA_020432765.1 Anaerolineales bacterium
AGGCCATCGGCATTCAAATCGCCCAGCGCCATCGCTTGTGCAGCATAACCAGTGTCGATGGGGGCAAGGCTGCGGAAACGGCCGTTGCCATTGTTGATATGCGCGATGATTTTGCCAAAAATGCGTTCAATTAAATCCAAATCCCCATCAGCATCCAGGTCAGCTGCTTCTAGATGCAGCGTCCCGCGCCGACCGCCAAACACACTATCAAAAATGAGTGCGCCAGAGCCATCACCAAAATAAATACCATTTTGTTCCGCGTTATCATTACCAACCGCAACATCAAGTATGCTGTCACCATTAAAATCACCCACAGCGATGTTGCTCGTCGGGGCAGCTTCGCCAAAGGGAATGCCAGGTAGAAGTTGTCCAGTCGTGTCATTTAAATACACGAGATTGGGCTGCGGGCTTAAATATGCTTCACCAAAAGCCGTAATATTGCCAACAACCACATCAAGGTATCCATCTTGATTAAAATCTCCCAGCGCGACAGTGGCTGTATGCAAAAACGGGTCACCAAAACCATAAGCATAGGTCAATCCGCCGCTGCCGTCGTTGAGATATACACTGTTTTGGCCTTCATTAGCTACAACGACATCCAACCCGTTTTTATGATCCATATCCCCAATGGCAAATGCTTGCGTTTTTTCTGGGCGCAGCGGTTCACCCAACTCATCCGGGTCGTCTGGATCATGCGGATCGCGTGCCGGCGTATCAAAGTCAATGGAACCGGCATCTGTGCCAAATTGCCCCAAGCCTGCGGCATCATTATAAAAAACCTGGTTAGGGGCATTTAAATAGCTGATGATGATATCAAGATAGCCGTCATTATTCATATCTGCGAGCGCGATGCTGTTACCCCCATCGCCCTCGCCAAATGTGACCCCCTCTTCAAAAAACGCAAATCCATAACTGGAAAGGTCATTTATAAATGTGCGGTGGGTTGTGGTGTTTATGCGCGTGGCCACAATGTCGGTTTGACCATCATTGTTGATGTCACCGGTTGCCATTGCCTCGATGTTAGTACCATTAACAAATGTATCAAGTGTCGAAAACAGACCGACAGTTTCCAGAGAATAGACCCAACTTATTTGCCCTTGCCAACTGGCTTCAACAATATCAAGCATGCCATCATTATCTAAATCGGCAGCGGCAACGGCCGATGTAGATGTTTCGGCACCAAATATCATGGCATCGGTAAAGGAGACTTTATTTTGTTCATCCCCACAATTTTCAACAGGTCCAAACAACAGTTCTTGTTCTTCGAGTGTAAGCTCATCTGTTACCACATCAAAGCTAAATATATCCGGAGATTCGAGCAGATTATCGACAAGTGTTAGTTGATCGATGACACATTGTTCAACCAGCGGATTAAAGTAAACACGACTGCGATCAGGTGCCATGCTATCGCCCACCCCAGCGACAAAGTCTAACCAACCGTCACTGTTTACATCGGCCAATGTGACATCGGTAACTTGAGGGCTAAAAGAATATTCAAGCCCTTTTTCATCAAATGCTGTTTCGAGAAAGAGGGGAAAAGGTATAAATTCTGTTAAGGTCGGAGCGATATTTCCGTTGTCGTCAAACTTCAGATAAGTGATAAAAAGGTTGTCCTCAAATTGATTCAATGAGACGATGTCTAAAATGCCATCTGTATTAATGTCACCAAGGACGATATTTAGGTTGTAGTTATCATCGTAACGGCCGTTGCTATCTTTATCCACACCAAATATTTTTAGCAGGTCATCGTTATCGAAGTTTGCGGCACCATCATTAAAAAACAGTTCGTTTTCTGCATACGTATTGCCCACGATGATATCGAGTCCGTTGTGTTGATCAATATCACCTAAGGCGATACTTGCCGTTGGTTTGGGTGTAGCGCCGATGACGCGTGAATTTTCCATGCTAAATTTACCCGTGCCGTCATTGAGGTACAGACGGTTTTCTTCTGGCGCCTCAAGCGTACCCCAATTGCCGACAGCAATATCGAGGAAACCATCGCCATCAACATCACCAACCGCAATACCATTGGTGTCGCTGGTTTCAGTGCCAAAAGATTGTGGTTGGCCAAATTGGCCTTGGCCGTCGTTGAAGAAGATTTCGTTGGTTGTGCCCATATTGCCAAACACGATATCTAGCATACCATCCCCATTCAGGTCAGCGAGGACAACACTGCTCGTTTTTGTGGGTTCGCCGATGTCTTGCAGCAGGTCTGGATTTGAGAAATTACCCGGGTCTTGCGGATCGTTAAAGAAAATACGATTTACTTCAGGATCGCTGTCTTTGGGACCATTGCCAAAGACGATATCTAAGAGGCCATCCGCATTGAGATCACCGATGGCGATGCTCATGGTATTGTCACGACTGCCTAAGCTGTTTATTTCACGCACAGGCAGGTCTGAAATAAATTCATCACCAAATTGAAACAGGGTCTCTGTTGGGGGTACGAAAGACAGCTCGTTAGCTGTTTTTTGAGGGTCCGCAGTTACATGTGCGGCGGCAGCCAACGATGTACTTGTGTTTAGTCCGACAAAACTGGTGCCGAGCAGCAACATGCTCATGACGATAATCGCGCCAATGCTCAGCCAACGCCTGTACTGAGAATAGTCGGGGCAGCCGTTTCCCTGTGCATTTGATTTTTTAAGATAAAACATATCTCACTCCCTGCCAGTTCAAATCGGCAGCTAAACAAAGGGATTACGCTAAAGCGCACTCTATTTCTAACCTGCTGAGGCAGTTTTTTGATCGCATGGTTTTTGATCACCCTGCGAGACTGTCAGCATAAAACAAAACCGTGAATCCAGCGTGACAAGCTGGATAGACACAACCTGACCATAATGCCTCCCAAATTGTAACATGCTGCACCCTCTGTGCATATTATCATATTATTCTCCGTTCTAAAATTCGTTACTATCCAAACTTGTCCTGAGCCTATCGCGGGATTCGTTGGTGCCACCAGACCGGTACGAAAAACCAAATAAGTTTAGCAGGGAACCTTTACCAAAGTGTCAGCGTCTATCAGACAGTCTCAATTAAGACCGGCTGGCGGATGAGGCCGTTGGAGGAGAAGCTATAAGTTGAGAGCATGGTTTATCTGTGTCAAATCCGTCCAGCCGGTCTGCCCAAATCCAAATCTATTTGTAACCAACCAGGAGCTGTTCCATGGCGGGCGTTTCCACGCCGGTTAAGCCCTGTTGGGTGGGCAAATCACAAACTATTTTAAATGGAGGTTATCATGCGCATTAGACGATTTTTACCCGTGTTTGTTTTGTTATTCGTGAGTTTGTTGGCAGCAACGGCCGCTGCTGCCCAACCAATCGCCCCCGTTCCGCCCCCACCGCCGCCACAATTCGAAGGTTTACGCATCGACTATCAATATGTAGATATCACAATCGACGATCAAATCGCCACCACCCACATAGAACAGCTATTTGTAAATGAAAACGACTGGCTGTTGGAGAGTACTTATCTGTTTCCTTTGCCCAAGGGAGCGGCCGTGTCGCAGCTCACCATGTGGGTCAACGGCCAGCCCATCGACGCTAAAATCCTTGAAAAAGGGGAAGCACGCCAGATTTATGACGAAATCGTGCGTCAATTACGGGACCCCGCCTTACTCGAATATGTAGATCATGATGCCATACAAGCCAACGTTTTTCCCATCCCTGCCGGGGAAGAACGACTCATCGAAATCGAGTACAGCCAACTCTTGCCCGCCGACAACGGCCTGATCCATTACGTTTATCCGCAGTCGACCAATCTCTACACCAATGTGCCGCTCGATGAGCAGCGTATCCGTGTCGAAATCGAGTCCGAGCAAGCAGTTCGCGCCATCTATTCCCCCTCACACCCGGTCGATATCTTCCGCGACGGTGAAAACCGTGCTGTGGTTGGATATGAAGCCCAAAATGTCACACCAGAAGGGGATTTTGGTCTATTTTACACCGTTTCACCTGAAGAAATCGGTCTGAATTTGCTCAGTTATCGGGCTGTTGGTGAAGATGGTTTTTTTACGATGTTGATCGCGCCCAGCATTGCCACTGAGGAAATCGTCGCCAAAGATGTAATTTTAGTACTCGATACCTCTGGCAGCATGGACGGTGAAAAATTGACGCAAGCACAGGACGCCGCCAACTATGTCATCAGCCATCTAAACCCGGAAGACCACTTTAATATAGTCAGTTTCAGTACCGATGTGCGTTTATTTGAGGATAACCTCATCGCACCAGCTGCGGCTGAACAAGCGGCTGCTTACATCAATAGATTGGCGGCGGTGGGTGGCACCAATATCTCCACAGCCTTATTGGAAGCAGCATCTTTGGTCGCTAATGAACGGCCGACTACCATCATTTTCCTCACCGACGGCCTGGCCACCGAGGGCATCACCGACACCGGCTTGTTGTTGAATGCTGTTGCGAACGAATTACCGGCTAATGCACGCATTTTCGCTTTTGGCGTCGGCAACGATGTCGATCCTAATCTGCTCGACAGTCTGACCGAAACCCATCGTGGTACAACCACATATGTACGCCCTGGCGAACGGATTGATGAAGTCGTGAGCAGCTTTTATGCCAAGATCAGCAGCCCTGTTTTGAGTAATATCGACCTGGAAGTCGATGGGGTCAAAATCGAGCAAGTCTATCCAACCACGCTGCCTGATCTATTTGCCGGCACGCAGTTAACCCTGGTCGGCCGTTACCGTGATGGTGGCTCGGCGACAATTACACTCAGTGGGGATGTCAACGGCCGTTCCCAAACCTTCACCTATCCCGACCAAAACTTTAACAACGCGGGCGGCGATGAATTCATTCCGCGTCTGTGGGCAACTCGCGCTATCGGCCACATGCTGCGCGAAATCCGACTGCATGGCGAAAACGCAGAACTGGTGCAAAGCGTGATCAACCTTTCCACGCGCTACGGCATTATCACGCCTTATACCAGTTTCCTGATCGAGGAGGACGACATCGCAGAAAGCCTCCGTGAACAGCCTGCCGCTGAAGGCATGGCGGTATTGGAAGGTGAGCCAGTTGAGGTTACAAGAGTAGTCAC
>JAGRDI010000441.1:0-1230 GCA_020432765.1 Anaerolineales bacterium
TGCGGTCGCGCAGCATTAGTTTACCGTTTAGTCCGACTGGTTTATTGACGATACGGCCGACACCTAAAATAGCAGCTTGTGGCTGATTGATGATGGGCGTGAAGGCATCAATGCCATACATGCCCAGGTTGGTGATGGTGAAGGTCCCCCCGCTCAAGTCATCCGGTAAATTCTTGCCAAGCAAAGCGCGTTGAACCAATGTATCCCCGATTTGTTGAATTTCATCTATGCTCAGGCGATCCGCATTCCGAATCACAGGAACGAGGAGGCCGCGCTCTGTATCGACTGCTAACCCAACATTAACGGCCGAATACGTACAAATTTCATCATCGATCAGACAGGCGTTTACTTGTGGAAAAGTACGTAATGCACGTGCCGCGCAAGCGACAAACAGTGCGTTGTAGGAAATTCTAACCTGTCCAGCCAATTCCATGTTCAACTGCTGCCGCGCTGCTACAAAAAAGGTGGCATCAACTTCCGTATGCAGCGTTACATGCGGTGCACTCAATGCGCTGCTGCTCATATGCTGCCCAATCACGCGCCGCACGCCGGTTACAGGCGCTCTCTTCCTAAAAATTCCTTCCGCATCTCTTGGCGCTTCTGCGGCTCCCACTTCTGGTAAATTTAACTTGTCTTGTAGGTTATCTACGGCCGTTAACACGTCATCGCGTGTAATACGACCGCCAGGTCCGTGACCCACAACCTGCGTCAAATCAACATTCATATCTGTTGCGAGTCGTTTTGCCAACGGCGTCACGTTGATTGTTGAAGGCACAGTTTTTTCAGCAGCAGATTCCACATCGATAAGGTGAACACGGCCGTTGACCCCACGCCCCGCCAGGTTAACAATATCAATATTTAGTTCCCGTGCGCGCCGTTTGGCTGCAGGTGTCGCATAGATACCGGTTGGGGATACGGCCGTTTCTTCAATCAAATTAACCGGTTCAGTCACCTTAATTGGTTCTAATAAAGCGACAAGCGTGCCACAAGGCACTGTCTCACCCTCGGCGACAACCAGACTGCTCATCACTCCATTAGCCGGACATTCATATTCCAGCGAAGATTTTTCGCTTTCAAATTCAAACAATATATCGCCCTGCCGGACAGATTGCCCGGCTGTGATCAACCAACGAGTCAATGTGCCTTCGGTCATCGTCAGGCCAAGTTTCGGCATCACAATGTTCATAACAAACCTCATGTCTTTGCCATGGATTTACACGAATATGTACA
>JAGRDI010000441.1:1315-4464 GCA_020432765.1 Anaerolineales bacterium
GTTATTTTTAGACGATCACTTAATCGATCACACCCCGCTTTGTCTCTTCAATAAGGAAATCGACAACTGCTTTGAGTGCTTCTTGTGAATTCTCATCTCCACCATGGGCATGAAAGACGGCAAGTTGACGGTCGGCACTGGTGCCACGTTCGATGATCGTGTGGACATGTTCAACTTCTGCACGGCTGTCTAAATCATCAACCACGTCATCTATAATCTCGAGTAATTCAGACATCAGGTCACCGAATGGGATTGCTTCTTCGCGGCCAAAATCAACCAGATCGCCGCGAATGCCGTAACGCACGGCACGCCATTTGTTTTCAGTGATATGCATATGACGGTAACGCCGCCAAGAGAGGTTCTCACGCCGCAGTTTGATTAACTTGGCACAGATTGCCTGGAACAGCGCTGCGATACAGACACAATCTTCAACCGATGTGCAAATATCACTGATACGGAATTCTAAGGTGTCAAAAATTGGATGGGGTCGAATGTCCCACCAGATTTTAGCGGCCGTATCAGCTTTACCAAAAGCGCCCACCCGTCCCAATGTCTTTTCAAACCCTTTGAAATCATCCCAGGATTCAAAGGAATGCGGGATGCCAGTGCGCGGCATTGATTCAAAGACGACGCTGCGATATGATTTTAGGCCGGTGTTACGGCCGTGCCAAAACGGTGAACTTGTTGATAATGCCAAAAGATGGGGAATGAAATAGCGCGATTGATTCATAATCTCGATCATTAAATCACGCGATTCACGGTCTGAACCAAAACCGACATGCACATGCATACCAAAAATCAACAGGCGGCGTGCAACTCCTTGCATATCATCTAATAATTCTTTGTACCGCACACCTTCGGTAATATTTTGGTCTTGCCATTTCGCAAATGGGTGGGTGGAGGCTGCTGCGATGGCGACACCATTTTTTTCTGCCAGTTCGCAGACTGCACGCCGCAAGCGAATAACTTCCTGGCGTACCTCTTTGACATTTTTGCAAACCTGGCTGCCAACCTCGACCTGACTCTGCATAAATTCAGGTTTAAGGTCTACACCAACTTCCATTTGTTTATCTTGTGATAGGAATTCAGAAATATAGGCATACAGATCACGCGATTTGGGATCGATGATCTGGTACTCTTCTTCTACGCCGAGGGTAAGGGGGGGCTTGGGCAATGACATATCGTCTCCTTGTTTTTAGGGCTAACGGTCAAATATTCGGCAAATTATAAACAAAGCTGAGGCTAACTGTCAAAAGGCGTTAGCATCCGGTAGTTTAAACTGCAGGCTATAAATTCAAAGTTTGCCTTCGCGGACTAATCATTAGACTGTGAAGGCATGCTTTGTTTTTTAACTGCCGGGTGAAGCGTCGCGTTTACGCCGATTTGTTCACTGTGTACTATTCCCACTGTCTCAAAAACTCAACCAATAAACGGACGCCAAAGCCTGTGGCTCCGGAAGGCGTGTAGGCACTTGGCTTTTCACCATATGCCATACCCGCAATATCGAGATGTGCCCAGGTGTAATTGGTGAATTCTTTCAAGAAAATCGCCGACGTTCCTACGCCACCGTAACGGCCGCCCCCATTTTTCATATCAGCCACATCCGATTTGAGCGCCTGTTTGTAATCATCCCATAAAGGTAAAGGCCAAAGACGTTCTTGCGTTGTTTGACCGGCGGACACCAACCGATCACGAAGGTCATCATCTGTACTGAACAAGCCGCCTGCGATGCCACCGCCCAATGCGATCACACATGAGCCGGTCAGCGTGGCCAGATCGATAACGGCGGTGGGTTGATATTGTTCGGCATAGACCAGAGCATCGGCCAAAATCATGCGGCCTTCGGCATCGGTGCTGATGATTTCGATGGTTTTGCCATTGCTGGCTTTGATGACATCCGCAGGGCGGTATGCTTCGGCATCGGGCATGTTTTCGGTGGCTGGAGTGATGCCGATGACGCGCAAGGGCAGGTCTAACAGTGCCACTGTTTTCATCGCACCGAGTACGGCCGCTGCACCACCCATATCCGATTTCATCAAGCCCATATTGGCACTGGGTTTGATGGAGATGCCGCCGGTGTCAAAGGTAACCCCTTTACCGACGAGCACTATGGTTTCCAAATCTTCACGTTTGCCGTTGTGTTCAAGCACGATGAATTTAGGTTTTTCGCCTGCGCCTTTGGCGACAGCAAGAAAGGCACCCATTTTGCGCCTGCTTGCCCAACTACGTCCACCAACAATCAACTTCAAATTATGATCATTGGCGATGCTCCGAGCTGTTTCGGCAAGTTTTGTGGGTGTGGCAACATTGGGGGGCATATTGACGAGATCGCGGGCGAGGGTGGCTCCGCTGGCAACGGCTGTTGCCACTTTTACACCGGTCTCAATCTCGGCTAATTTTGCGGCGTCAAACTCAACAATCGTGAGCGTTTCAATGGTTTTAGGCGACTCTTTCTGCTGTTTGTCGGCATCAAACTGATACAGTGCCAGCAGAGATGCTTCGGCTGTTGCTTGTGCGGCAGCGGCTGTGGGTAAACCTGCAACACCTGCCCCATGGACAATGGTGGCGACATATTTGGCATTTAAATCACGCGCACGTTTAATCGCAATGGCTGCCGCTTTGCGCACACCTTCCACATCAAACCCATCCCGCTTACCCAGACCCACTACCAAAACACGTTTAGCGCTGATCGCACCGCGTGGATAAATAACGCCAACCTCACCCGCTTTACCGCTTATATCACCGTTTGCAATTAATTCGCTGACTGCCCCAGCGAGCGCAGCGTCAATTGCACCGGTTGCACCACCGGGTATGGTAACATCATCAAATAAATTGACGATGATGGTATCAGCTGCGCTGGCCTGAATACTGCCTTGTTCAATATTTATCTTCATTCGTTTATCCTTGCTTCAAAGAAATATGGGAATTAGAAACTTATTTGCATATGGCAATTGTATCTTGGGAATTTGCAGCCGTCTATTGTTATCGGTACTATGGCAGGGTTTTTCATTAGTCCACTTTGTAGATTTCCAAATCACGCATGCTTACTCACTCTAGAATACGAAAGGGATTTCGCGGCTGCAGTGCGGGAATTGCCGGCTACTGAAAAACCGTGATTGTGGATATAATTCTACGAATGAGTATTCAAA
>JAGRDI010000442.1 GCA_020432765.1 Anaerolineales bacterium
ACGAGCGTTAACCATAATTTACCAACGCCAGCAACAACTTTTGTTGGCCGTGAACGCGACCTTATTGAACTTCGGGAACTGCTTGCCGATCCAGATGTACACCTGGTAACTTTATTTGGACCTGGTGGCATTGGCAAAACACGACTTTCCTTGCAAGTGGCACATGGTTTTGTGGAACGGCCGTTGCCCGCCTTTGCAGATGGGATTTGGTTTGTACCGTTGGCGCCCTTACATGACCTCAATGAAATCATCACATCCCTGGCGCAATTGTTTCTCTTAAGCAGTAACGTGGAAACCGAGCAGCTACAACAACAACTGCTGGATTATATGCGGCCACGCCAACTGTTGTTGTTGTTTGATAATTTCGAGCATATTCATTTTGCAGAAAGTGTCCGCCTGATCGCTGACATTTTGGCACATGCCCCCAAAGTGACTGTTTTAGTGTCATCCCGCGAGCGGCTTAATATTCAGGGCGAGCGTCTCTTTTCGGTAACCGGATTAGAAATCCCACAAACCGCTTCGCTTTCCCAAACGCAAGCTGATGCATTGCAACTGTTTGAGCAGAGCGCACGCCGCAGTCATTACGATTTTTGCTTGACCGCCGAAAATTTACCGGATGTTATTCACATTTGTCGACTTGTCCAGGGGATGCCTTTGGGCATCGAATTGGCGACTGCCTGGGTGGATTTGCTGTCTCCGGCAGAAATCGTACAGGAAATTGAGCAGAACCTGGACTTCTTGGAGTCGGAATTGGCCGATATGCCAGAACGCCAGCGCAGCCTGCGTGCGGTTTTCGACAGTTCCTGGAATTTACTCACAGAGGCGGATCAAACGACTTTGGTCGGTTTAACTGTTTTTAATGGTGGATTTTCACGCGAGGCGGCGCGGCGTGTGGCAGCTGCATCGGTAATGTCGCTGCGTTCGTTGGTGCATAAATCCTGGTTGTATGCTGTGACTGACGGCCGTTTCCAAATCCACCCGCTGCTGCGTCAATATGGCGCGGAGAAATTAGCTAAAACGGCACAGTTTGAGCCAATTCATAGCCAACATACATATTATTATGGGCAGTTAGCCAACAGTTTAGTTGCTGGCTTCAACAGCGAAAATCAAAAAGAAATCCTTGCCCAAATCGAAACCGAGATCGAAAATCTGCGCGTTGGTTGGCAGTGGCTTTGCGATCATCATTCAGCAGAAGACGCATGGGTCAATGCACAGAATGGCTATCTTAACGCATTTTTCCATTTTTTCGATACCCGTAGTCGTTTTCAAGAAGGCGAGAAGATTTTTGCAACGGCCGTGGCGCAAATACAAACATTGCCGGCTGCTGCCAAAGATCTTTCCTGGGAGATTATACAGGGGAAATTAAAAAGCCGGCAGGGGTGGTTTGCCTTTCATATGGGTCGCCATGAGCAAGCCGTGGCCTTGTTACAAGAAAGCGTTGCGACTTTATCCGCACAAAACGCGCAGACTGACGTTGTGTTCGCGCTCAATTATTTGGGGGCAGTACAGCGGCATCTGGGCGAATTTACAAGCGCACAGCGTAATTTGGAGGAAAGTCTACGCATATGTGAGCAAATCGGCGATCAATTTGGCCGCACGGTTGCCCTCAATATTCTTGGTCAAATTGCTTACGTACAAGGCGTGTTTGCCCAAGCCGCTGCCTATTGTCAACAAAGTTTGGCGATCAAACGTATGCTTGGTGATCGCTGGGGCATGACATTTTCATTGCTCTATCTAGGCACAATCAGTATGGCGCAAGGTGATTATGATGCTGCCCAGCAGTATTTTGGTGAGAGTATGCAGATTAGTGAAACGCTTGATGATCCACGCGGCGCTGCCACCAGCCTAAGCCGCCAAGGCGAAATTGCCGTTTTGCGCCATAACTACGATCAAGCCATTATTTTATACAATCAAAGCTTGGCGATTTTTGAATCGATCCATAATCCGCTGGGTATTTTGTCAACGCGCACCCGCCTGGGTGATTTGGCGTGTGTGCAAGGCGAAAGCGAAGTTGCCTGGCAGCATGTGCACACTGCATTGTTATCATGGCGCGGGCTGCAGGTAACGCCAGATTTGTTGGATACGCTCACGACAACGGCACGTTTATGGCAAATGCGGGGCAATGTCGCGCAGTCAGAACAGCTATTTGTTTTGATTTATCAACATCCTGCAACCCGTCAAGAAAGCCGTGCTTATGCGTGGCAGCAACTGGAAAAAACAGGTGTCGCAGCGGTCGTTTCCCGGCAACAAGATAACACATCCGAATTAGATAAAGCCGTCAACAATTGGATCGAAAATATTCTCCAATAACCTATCTTGCCACAAAGTTCACGCCAAAAGATGGTCCACATTCGTGGCGAAAAAAATATGCATAATCTCGTCCCAAAATTCATCCGCGATAAACAAGCAGCAGGACAAACGAACGGCCGTTTCCATGGTGTCGTTTTGTTTGTCGATACCTCCGGTTTTACTGCTTTGTCAGCACGGCTAATGGCCTATGGCAAAGAAGGCGCCGAAATCTTGGCACAGGTGCTAACTGCTGTATTTGATCCTCTGGTGCACAGCGTGTATGCCAATGGCGGCTTTATTGCCGGCTTTGCAGGGGACGCATTCAAAGCCGTTTTTCCAGATTTAAGCAGCGAAAGCTATCTGCGTACTGTGCAAGCCGCCCAGCAAATCAAACAATTTATGGCGGGCAATGATAGTTATTCAACGCCATATGGTGCATTCAACCTGGCTGTGCGTGCGAGCATCGCTGCTGGTGAAATAACCTGGGGAATTTGGTCTGTAGATGCCGACGCGGCGCTAAACCAGTCAGCCGTTTACACATTTGGTGGTGAGGCGATTGATACGGCCGTTAGTGGTGAAGATTTTGCCGAAGCGGGTGATACGGTTGTGACACAGGCCGTTATCGATGTGCTGGGTGATCTGTGTGACTTAACGGCCGTTCCCTTGACAGGCTTAGCAGAAGGATATTGGCGTGTAACGGCCGTGTCCGCCAATTTCCCGCCAGCGTTGCCTATGCAAACCGTGACAACGGATGCTGTTGAGCAAAGCCGCCGATTTTTTCCTATGGACTTATTGCTGCAACCACTACAAGGCGAATTCCGCCATGTGTATGCGCTTTTTGTTAATGTGCAGCAGCTGCCGCAGGCCGGGGAGGCAGACAATTTCATGTCTCCCTTCTTACGTTTGCTGCACCAGTATGGCGGTTATTTGTGTCGTATCGGACGTATTGGCGCACATGATTCTGGGGGGACATTTTTGTTGTTTTGGGGGGCACCCACCGCACATGAAAATGATACCGAACGCATCTTGAGTTTTTTGTTAGATTTACGCGCAAAAACGGCCGTTCCATTCCGAGCTGGGTTAACTTACAATATTGTTTATGCCGGTTTTATTGGTTCAGTCGTACGTGAAGAATATACCTGTTATGGTTTGAGCGTGAATCTCGCAGCACGGTTGTTGTCTGTTACGCAGTGGGGTGATATCTGGTTAGATGAATCAGCAGCCAATCGCGTGCCGGCCAATTATGAGATCGCCTATGTTGATTCAATGGCGTTTAAGGGTGTCGCGCAGCCACAGCCTGTTTTTGAGCTGCTTGGTTATAAACAGGATACGGCCGAAACTTTTTTTCAGCGCAATATGGTGGGACGGCAACAGGAATTGAGGCAAATAGACAGTTTGCTTCAGCCGCTTAGAAACGGCCGTTTTGCCGGCATCATTACAATTCAAGGTGAAGCCGGTATTGGCAAAAGCCGGTTGATTTATGAATATTTTGAAAA
This sequence comes from Anaerolineales bacterium, assembly GCA_020432765.1. Taxonomy (GTDB): domain Bacteria; phylum Chloroflexota; class Anaerolineae; order Promineifilales; family Promineifilaceae; genus JAACFF01. The sequence continues at coordinate 3,786 of JAGRDI010000442.1, forward strand.
GTCAGATATTCTTGATGCTGCTGATCAACTACTTTGCCAGACAGACGAAATTTTGCGTGAACCCTTAAACCCTTTCCGCTATTTGCTGCGCCAATATTTTGAACAATCTTCCACATTAGATGAGACCACCAACAAAGCCCGCTTTGAAAAACTCATGAATGCCTTGGTTGCCGAGACTAATGATCCAATTTTGCGTGCGGAACTAGAACGCACCGCTTCATTTTTAGGGGCATTGATTGGTTTACATTGGAAAGCTTCTTTATATTCACAAGTATCACCTGGTTTACGTCAGGAAAACAGCTTCACTGCCTTAAAAACCTTGATCAAAGCGGAAAGCTTACGCCGACCGCACATATTATTGTTGGAAGATGCACATTGGTTAGATAAAACTTCGCTTGAATTTTTAGCTTACTTAATCCGTGATGTTGGCGACTACCCGTTCGCAGTTGTCGCAACAACACGCGGTGGGTTTGGGGATGAGGAACTCGATAAAATCCTGTCAGCAACGATTCCACATGCGCTAATTACTTTACGAAAGTTAGACGATAATGATATTGCTGTTTTGGCTGAATCATTGCTTAATGCACAGATTTCATCGGCTTTGTTGACATTATTGGCTGCTCGTTCCGAAGGAAATCCGTTTTTTGTTGAGCAAATCGTCCTCTATTTACAAGAGCAAGGGGTGCTGATTGCAGGCAAAGATGGCATAGAGGCCAAGGGTGCACATGCGAATTTGCCGGCTGATGTTCAATTGGTTTTGGTTGCGCGTCTGGATCGTTTAGCGCAGGCTGTGAAGCATGTGGTGCAAACGGCTGCGGTATTGGGGCGCGAGTTTGAAGTGCGGGTATTGTCACAAATGCTGCGTACAGAAACGGCCGTTATGGACAAAGTTCAAACGGCCACAGACCTTGCTATTTGGTCAGCCCTGAACGAAATCAGCTACCTTTTCAAACATGCCTTACTGCGTGATGCTGCCTACGAAATGCAATTACAGGGACATTTGCGCCAATTGCATCGTTTGGCCGGCACAACCATTGAAACGCTTTACCAACAAGATTTGAGTCCGCGTTACGCCGACCTCGCCTACCATTTTGGACGTGCAGGCGACTTAGACCAAGAACGGCATTACTCCCGGCTGGCAGGCGAACAAGCGGTCGCCCAATATGCGAATGAAGAGGCCGTTGCCTATTTCACGCGTGCACTGGAATTAACGCCAGATAACGATATCGAAGCCCAATTTGACCTTTTATTAATGCGTGAAGGCGCTTACTCACCGCTAGGCAAACGTAAAGACCAATGGCGCGATCTCACGCGTGCACGTGATTTGATCCCGAAGATGGACCTATCAGCCAAAGAGAGTGCCCTCCGTATGGGTGCAGTTGCCAAACAACAAACAATATTTTCTGAAGTGACAAGCGACTATCCCGCGACCATTAAATTTGCCCAAGAAACAATTGAACAAGCGCGTATCGCAGAAGATTTTGAACTGGAAGGTTCCGCTTATATGCGCTGGACCGTAGCCTTATGGCGACAAGGGCAATATGCTGAAGCACGTAAACTGGCACTGCATTTGTTAAACTTTACACGTACACATGGCTTGCGTAGGATTGAAGGCCATGCCTTGGTGCAAATGGGCAATACGGGTTGGTTTTTAGGGGAATTTGAACAATGTACAGAATATTACCGGCAGGCGGCCATCATCTATAAAGAAATTGGCCATATGAAAGGTGAAATTTCAACTGTTAGCAATCTGGGGCTTGTGCGTAGAAGTGTTGGTGATTATGATGGTGCAGCAGTGTATTTTCAACAATCGTATGCGATGCACAGCAAAATAGGGTCTCGGCGAGGGTCCGCGCAAATACTTAGCCGCATGGGGAGCTTGGCGCGATATAAGGGTAACTTCACAGAGGCTTTTGGGCTTTATTTTTCTGCTTTGCCTGTACTGCGTGATGTGGGTGACCCGAACAGCGAGGCTATGGTTAATACGGATTTAGGAGTTCTTTATGGTGATTTAGGCGCTTATGAAACAGCCTTGACCTATAATAAGGCGGCATTAGAAACAGCAATCAACTTAGGGAACCGACGTACACAAAGTCTCAATCTAATAACACGTGGGTTCATTGCTCATTTGCGCGGCAATGACGCTAATGCTCAGATTGATCTGCAAGCAGCACTGACATTAATTGATGAAATGGGTTTACGCAGCGAAAAAGCATTGGCTTTGACGTTTTGGGGACATGTTTTATTAGCATCTGGTAATTTGGTAAACGCGCAGACAAGTTACCAGGAAGCCTTAAACATCAGACAAGAATTAAAAGAAAATAATTCGATTGTTGAAGATATTGCCGGGTTAACGACCGTTGCCTATGCACACAGAGATATGCCCACAGCAATGAACTATGTTGAAACGGTTCTACAAATTTTAAAAAACCATGATCTATTGGGAATGGAGGAACCCGGACGCGTATTTTTGACCTGTTACCAGGTGCTGTATACGCAGCAAGATCCGCGTGCTGCAGCCCTACTGGAAACAGCTTATAAGTTTTTGCAAAAACGCGCTGCCGCAATCACAGATGAACAGTTGCGTACGTCATTTTTAGCATCTGTAGCCATTCACCGTGAAATAATACGCCTGTTTGAGGCGGCCAGCCATACGGCCGTACCGATTGAATAACATGCCGAATTTCCCATTGGTCTCAACGGTCAAACCTTCCTGCAATTTATTTTAAGGAGTTACAAATGAGTAAAACAATAGGTATTTTGACGGCTGGAGGCGACAGCCCAGGCTTGAACGCAGCGATTCGTGGAGTGGGCAAAGCCGCATTGCGTTCCGATATGTATGTGTTGGGCTTTCGTGATGGCTTTCGCGGACTCATGGAAAACCGTTTCATCCCGTTGGATAGTCATGCTTTGCGTGGCATATTGACGATTGGCGGTACCATCCTGGGGACAAGCCGTGACAAACCGCATCGTATGCCAGTGGGCAATCAGCGGTTGGATATGACCGATGTGATGGTCGAAAATTATCATAGACATCATCTGGATGTGTTGGTCTGTTTGGGCGGGGGCGGTACACAAAAAAATGCGTATCGCCTTGCGCAAAAGGGATTGAATATAATCACCTTGCCAAAAACGATTGACAATGATGTGGCGATGACCGATAGTACCTTTGGCTTCGATACGGCTCTGGGCATTGCCACAGCGGCGATTGATCGGCTGCATAGCACAGCCCATAGTCATCATCGTATTATTGTCGTTGAAATTATGGGGCATAATACCGGCTGGTTGGCATTGGGAGCTGGAATTGCAGGCGGCGCAGATGTGATCTTGATTCCAGAAATCCCGTATGATATTAATATTATCGCTGAAGCGATTCGCCGTCGCAGTCGCCGTGGTAGTCGGTTTAGCATCGTAGCGGTTTCGGAAGGGGCAATTTCCAAAGAAAATGCAGCAGCTATTGAAGATAGCCGCGAGAAATTAGCAAAAACGTCAGATAAAGAAGAGCGCAAGCAAGCCAAAGCACAAATTAAGGCCAGGGAAGCATATCAATCTGGCAGTACATTACGCATGGTTGCCCAATTAGAAGAACTCACAGGGCTTGAATCGCGCATTACGATTTTGGGTCATTTACAGCGCGGTGGTACACCCTCTGCGGCTGATCGCTTGTTGGCATCACGTTTAGGCACAGCCTGTGTGCAATTGATTGAGGAAAACAAATACGGTGTGATGGTAGCTGCCTGTGGCGAAGGTTTTGAAGCTGTTCCTCTAGAAGAAATCATTGGCAAGCGCAAAATGGTACCTTTGGATCACCCGTGGGTAAAAACTGCACGCCAAGTCGGCACATGCCTGGGCGATTAAGAACTTGGCGGATGGACAGATCGTACAAGGACATCACCAGTATATAATTCTGTGCTGGCATCTAATACGGCCGTTTTCACATACCCCAGCCCAACCACATCTTCTGGCCCAACTGCCACCGAAGTAAGCGTGCCAGCTTTTTTACCAGCAGCCGTCAATGTCGCTTCGGCATCAACCGGTGCGCTTAATCTCAGTTTGGTGAGTTGTTTGGCCAACTTGCCACGGCTTTCCATGCGTGCAATGATTTCCTGGCCGATATAACAACCTTTGTTAAAGGAAACGTCATCCCACAAATTGGCTTCCAACGGAATATATTCTTGGGTGAGTTCATGGCCGAATCGAGGTAATCCGGCGGTGATACGAAGGTAGTCGAATGCTGCCTGGTCGGCGTGGGTTAGACTGCTGGCTTGCAATTGTTGTGCGAGTGTGTCACGAACGACCGTTTCACACATTACAAAATAACCAGCGCCATTGATCGGATCGGTATGATGAAGATAGGCTGTCGTGCCCCCAATTTCAGCTTCGCGCCAATGGTGTAGTGGAATGTCGACTTCTGGAAAACCTAACTCCTCGCCGAGAATATGTGCTGCTTGTGGTCCGTAGATGCCGAATACGGCCGTTTCCGGGCTAATATCTTGTATATGAAAATCATCATTAAAGAAGACAAAGCGCATCAAATAACGTGCAATGGCCTCCGCATTGTTTTCGCCGGTCAGCGCATAAACGGTATCGCTGCTTGCATAAAGCAAAAGGCGGTCGATGATACGGCCGATATCAGTAGTGAGTACGGTAGCAGCGCCACTGCCGCTGGGTAAATCGACCAATTTTTGAGTTGACATACGATTCAGAAGATCGAGACGTGTCGCGCCGGTGATTTTGAGTGTACCTAAATCGCTGCGGTCGGTATAAACGGCCGTTTTTTGTGCCGCTTCGATTACCATAGGGTTGATTTGTTTTGTCACTTCAATACTCATTTGAAAACCTCCAAAAAAAATCTGCGCTAATCACTTAATTCTGCATCCCATTAAAACTTCCGTTCCCCTGCCCAGAAAACAATGTGCCGTTTTCCCAGCCATGAGCAAACCGTTCAATGGCCGTCACAAACCGCGCTTCGCGCTTAAACGTTGTTGTCGCGATGACTTCTGCCAATGAACGGCCGCTAAACCATGTAAAGCGTTTGGGATTGTTGAGGACACGTGCAGGGAAATGTTCCAACCATTCTTCAAGTTGAACACGCACTTGTTGAAAATCAGCAAAAATAGAATCTAGATCACGACCTCGGTTTTCAGCATAGCGCAGTTGGTCAAATGTTTGTGGATCTTTTAGAGCAATCAGCAAATTGACAGGTTGTTTGTTTTGGTCAATAAGCAGCAAACCCGTGACCATTTCTGCTTCCCACGCAGTCAGGTTTGACAGCACATCGGCAATGGTCCATGTATCGACAACCCCCTTAAACAATAAGGCCTGGTCTGGCAAAGGCTCTATGGCAACGAGCAAACGTTCGCGAGAGCTATCTAATAAATCGAGCAGTTCTTCTAATTGGTAGTTGGTCATGTATCATCGCCGCATATTGTCATTCCTGCTTGCTACAAGAATGACATGAAAAGTTACATTTGAATGGATTTTAGCACAATTGGAAACGGCCGTAATGGTTTACCCAGGGTTTTCAATAGTCCACTTTG
>JAGRDI010000443.1 GCA_020432765.1 Anaerolineales bacterium
GCTGCTGTTAAGGCTGCATCCAATTCGTTTAAAAAATCTAAAGGATCGGCATCAATAAATTCGACATTTTTTTCTTGTTCTACCCAATGTTCGCGATCACCTTGTTGCGAATTGGGCCAGACAAGGTAGCTTTGTTTGGCAAACTCGCCTTGACGTTTTAGTAAAAAGCGATGCTGCCAGCGGTCAAAATCACTTCCAATTGTGGGATCACATCCCAGCAGCACAAAAGTTTTTGTCGCTAACCAGTCGCCTACTTTTTTTTCGTAGAGTTTGCGCTGGTTTTGATCCGGCATTTGTCTAAATTCTTCTCCTGTCCTCACCAGCGTGCTAGGTTGATTCAAGCTGCCGCAGAGTTTGACCAATTGTGGTTTACTGCTGCCAAAGTTGATGGCATCTAAATCTGTATCTGTGATTAGTTCGTGCACGGAACGGCCGTTGTTTGCAAGCGCCAATTTTAATGCGTCGTCGTAGCAGGTGGTCATATAATACCAAACCGGCAGCGCGGCAATTGACGCATAAAACAAGCTTGGCTGCTCGACTGTATAGTGTTCTTTGAGGAATTTATTACGCTTCCATCTCGGTGATATACCTTCCATCACAGTTACCAGCGAGGATGTTTGCGCATCTGTAGATTGTGCTATCTGTGTGCTGGGTAAAATGGCGCTGGCTTTTTCGGGTAAGTCCACCCCGATGAGCAATACCAGGTCATAGCGTTTAGCGGCTTGAATAATTTGGGCTGGCACTGGCATAGACAAATTCCTCCAAAGAGAGAAAATACAAAATGATAAATGGTTCAATATTTATTAACTTGTTGGGATTATAACATGATTTACCGGTAGACGGCCGTTGTCCTTTGGATTGATGTATGTTGAGTTAGCGAACATTTGCCATAAATGGAGTATAATTACCTTTTTCAACAACCCAAATTAGATGTGGTGAAATACGTTAAAATCAAACACCGGGGAGTTTGGCTGTTCGCTAGTGACTCTCCGGCGTTATTTTTGGAGAAACAACAAATGACAAATTTGAACCCCGTAAGATCAGATAAACATATCAAATTGTTTATCCCCGGCCCAACTGAAGTGCGCCCGGAAATCCTGGATGCACAAGGCCAATGGATGCTCGGCCATCGTATGCCGGAATGTTTAGAATTAATCGGCCGTATCCGCCCAAAACTAGGCATCGTATTCCAAACCGAAAAGCGCGTCTTGATTAGCGCATCGACTGGTTCCGGCCTTATGGAAGCGGCGATTCGGAATACGGCGAATGGCAAAGTGTTGAACTGTGTCAACGGTGCATTCAGTCAACGTTGGCAAGAGATTACCGAAGCCTGTGGACGTGAAAACGAAGTGCTGAATGCGGAATGGGGACAGCCCATTTTGCCGGAATCTGTGGCTGCACGCTTGTCTGTTGGTGGCTTTGATGCCATTACCGTGTGCCATAATGAGACGAGCACTGGTGTCACGAACCCGATTGAGGCGATTGCACAAGCTGTACGCAGTGTGCCAAACGGCGACCAAATCATGATTTTGGTTGATGCGGTGAGCAGTTTGGCGGGTGTGTCGATTCCGTTTGATGCCTGGGATTTGGATGTGTTGTTAACCAGCAGCCAAAAGGCGTTTGCTTTGCCAGCCGGTATTTCGTTTGCGGCCGTTTCTGATCGTGCGATGGCCAAAGCAGCAACGGTGCCGGATCGTGGTTGGTATTTTAACTTTCACGTCTTGGAGAAATATTTACTTAAGAACCAGACCCCGGCGACGACGGCCGTTTCGCTCCTTTTCGCCCTGGATAAACAATTAGAAGATATGCTGGCCGAAGGTATGGAAAATCGCTATGCGCGTCACCTTGCCATGCGCGATCGCACCATCGAATGGGCCGAATCAAAAGGGTTGACCCCGTTTGCGCCTGATGGCTATCGTTCGCCCACTGTGACTTGTATCACCAATGACAATAATTATGACATTTCGGCGTTGAAT
>JAGRDI010000444.1:0-8588 GCA_020432765.1 Anaerolineales bacterium
GGTAAAAGACGCTTCCCCAAAGCAGCATTCGATCCAAATCGCTAAGGATTTGTTTACAAATAACTTTGGACAAAAACGAATCCGCGAAAGTTTGCCCGTTTACCGATGTCCAAAGTTAAAAACGGGCAAACCCTAAGTTAATTGCGAATGTTGCTTAGCATAACATGATTCATACTGACGCTATTCGCCAGGCCATTTGACTTCTATTGCGTGACACATGCCGCGACTCAACCATCCATAGGCGGAATCTGGTGCCGGGTTGACGATTTCCATTTCAACTGGTTCTGCGCCTGGCCCACTGTAGTATAACACCTGAACGTAGACCGATGGGTGTGTGATATCGATATCTTTCACCCAACCGCTATCTTGCCAGCCATCTTCAGCATACCACGTATACAATACACGCCCGCCAACCTCTTGCACGACATATAGACCTCTTTTTGCCTCATGTCCACCAATATCGAAGTTGATGCGAAGACATGTATTTTCACGCGGTTCTTTTGTGGGTGTTACTGACGCTGTCGCGGTTATTTCTGGCGGTAATACAGTCGCAGTTGGTGGGAAGGGCGTGTTGGTTGCAATGGTTGTTGCTGTAGCGGTTGCCGTTGGTATGGCGGTTGATGTTGGCGGCAAAGTTCCCGTTGGGGTGGGCGAGGCTGTCACTGTAGCTGGTTGTGTTGCTGTGGGCGATACCGTTGCTGTTGCCGTTGCTGTCGCTGTTGGAGGCATGGTTGCTGTAGCGGTTGCTGTGGGTTGTGGAGTTGGCGGGCTGACTGCTTCACATACAGCTATCCACATGCCAATGCTGTCAACTGCATATAATCTCAGATTACCTTCACCAGAGATAGTAAACTCGCCGCTGGTTACCATGCCTTGTGGCATTTCATAAATAGGTGTGTCGTCTAGATAGAATTGGTTGATGCGATCGTCTACATTGTCATCAATAGCCAGATATTCAATCTTACAACCATCGAATACCTCCCCAAAATCCAACCAACTATGGTATTCTGCCGGCGGTACACCATTGGAAGTCACCCACACATACTCGTCAGGTGCGGCCGTATAAATGGGGCCAGATTCATAGTCGAAGCGGAAAGGATTGAGTCGTTTGACGATGAAGTTCAGACCTGGTGCAACCGTGAAGGTGCCGGTCTGGCCTAAATATTCTACTGAAGGAACATCAGATGACATGGCCCCCGCCACAATCAAATTACTTTTGGCCACATCGGGTTGTCTCCCATTCGATACTGTTTCTTCTGTAGATGTGACCAATTCTACAGATGTTTGTCGTAATGCTTGTGTCCAAGCTGCGATAAGAATCGCTAAGATTACCAGTGTAGCTACGCGTTTCATAATCCAATACTTCCTTAGCTGCACTCCGGTTTATTTTTGGGGAATTGCAGCTCTATAAGCAACGCCGGTATTTGAGGTATTTGTACTCATTTTAACATGAAAATCGCCTGTGAATTGTTAATTATGTGATAATTATTAATCAGTTTTGGCAAATTTTGCACGCCGTTTAGTTGCACCTTCCAATAAATTAAATTGCAAATAGCCTGAATTTTCTCCAGGCTATTCTTCAACAATAATTATGATGGTTCAATCTTACGATAATAATGAAGATGAACTTTTGGGCGTAGGTGTTGCTGTGGGTGGTGGTACGGGCGTCCAGTTGTTATTGCCGCCATCCTCAAAGATTGGATTAGGCGTACTATTTGGATCAGGCGTAGGTAATTCCGGCATATTTTCCGGCCACCCGACTTCCAATGCGTGGCAAACTCCACGTGAAAGCCAGCCGTATTCCGTGCCTGGTGCTGGGTTGAGGATGTGCATTTTAATCGCATCACTGCCAAAATCTGATACAAAGTAGACTTCTACAAAAACTGAGGGATGTGTGATGTCGATATCTCGAATCCATCCACTGTCTTGCCAGCCTTCATCTGCGTGCCAGGATGCCAACAAACGGCCGCCTACTTCTTGTACAACAAAGTTACCAGGATGAGCATAGTCGCCGCTGATCTCAAAATTGATGCGCAAACATGCATTTAAGCGTGGCATTTTTGTAGGGGTAGGTGTGGGTGGGCTTATTGTCATGGTTGCATTTGGCAGCGGGATCAGCTTTACGGTAGCGGTGGGCAGTGGTGTAGATGTTGCAGTAGCGTGAGTGTTTGGTGTTGCTGTTGCCGTTATTGTCCCTTCTGTTGTAGGCGTCGCTGTAACCGTAGTGAAATTTTCGGGCGTGGCAGTTGCTGTTGCAGTTTCGGTTGGCATGACGGTTTGTGTTGCAGTTGCAGTTGGGGTTTCGGTGGCAACGGCCGTTTCTGTTGCAGTAGCTGTCGCTGTGGCTTCTGGCGTATCACAAATGTCAATGATGTAACCCGTGCTGTCAACACTGTGATAAGTAAGCTGCCCTGCCGTATCAGTCGTAAATTGACCGCTGCTAACCATGCCTTGTGGAATGGTGTAGATGACAGTGCCATCCAGTTTGAAGGTGTTGATACGTTCGTCGATATCGTCATCTAGAATGATGAAACTTACTGTACAGCCTGAAGACACTTCTCCAACCTCGATTTCGGTGTTATTCGCAATGGCAACAGATTCAGTTGTCGTTACCTGCCAAACACGCTCATCGGGTGCGGCTGAATATGTGGAGCCCAATTCCCATTCAAACCGAAAAGGAGCGAGGCGTTTGATTAAGAAACTATCGCTGGGAGGAATGGAATAGCTGCCTCCTTCACCCAGGTAGGTAAATACCGGATTATTTCCAGCACCAGTAATAGCTTGTGGTTGTGCTTGCGGTAAGGCACGCACCCAAAGGAACAAGATTGAACAAAAAAGGAGTACTGCTACAACACGTTTCATAACACACCAAGCATCCAATAAATAAATTTGTCTAACGATACATAGTAAGAACTTTTAAAAGTTATTTAAGAAGTTTTTAATATTTTAGCTGTTAATTGAGGACGTGAAAGGAACTTTTACGCCATTTTCACGCCCTCGCGAATAGTTCTACTTATTGAAGTTTAGTAATCGTGTCATACATACATGTTTGTGTGAGTAAAAATTACCTTAGGCAACATTTGCAATTAACTCAGTGCTTTGGATCGAATGTTGCTTTGCGGAAGCGTCTTTATATCGCTATTTTATTTGTGGACGCTTCTTTAACAAACGAGCTCTAAGCGTTAGGGCGAAAGATCGCCACTTGGTATCGGCGTTGCTGTTGAATCTAAATCAGGCCAGACAACATTTTCAGTATTAGCTGGCCCGCCTGTATCATCGGGTATTTCAACTTCGGGCCAAGCCACTTCAAGGGCATGGCAAGCTCCACGGGTTAACCATCCAAGGTTGGTGTCAGGTGCGGGATTAAGAATAACCATTTTTAATGGATTACCTCCTCCAACCGGTGTAAACCAAACTTCGACATAAACTGAAGGATAGGAAATATCAATATCTTGAATCCAACCACTATCTTTCCAGCCATCTTCGGCATACCATGAAGTTAAATAACGGCCGCCCAGTTCATGAACCGCATATGTGCCAGCGCGGGCTTCATCGCCGCCAACATCAAAATTGATGCGTAGGCACGACAGTGCGCGTGGTTCGGAAGTTGGTGTGGGGGTTGGCTCAACAGTGCTAGGTGTATCTGTTGGTTCCATTGTGCTGGTTGGGGTTGCGGTGTGGGTTGGCGTGGTAAATGTTGCTGTTGCAGTCGCCGTTTGTGTTGCTGTTGCGGTAACAGTTACTGAGGCATCTGGTGTTGCTGTGGGGGTATTTGTTTGATCAGGTGTTGCTGTAGCCGTTATTTCTGGTGTGGTAGTTGGGGTAGCTGTATTGGTTTCTGTTGGGCGTGGTGTACTCGTGGCGGTATCAGTTGGGGTTGGGGTTTCTTCTTGCAGACAATAGTTTATCCAGCCACCTACACTATCATTGGCCTCGTAACTTAGCACACCGGCTTCGGGGACAACAAATTGACCACCGGTAACCATACCTTCGACTTCAGTATAAAATCTGACTCCATTAATACGGAAGTAGTTGATACGATCGTCTAAATCATCATCGATCACTAAAAACTCGACGACACAACCTTCCGGTACAGTATCTATTACAGCTGGTTCATGATAAATGGCGGGTGGCGCTTCTGAAACCCCCTGGGCTTGCCAAACTCTTTCGTTTGCTCCCACCGTATAGCTCGGCGGAAATTCTAGATCGAACCTAAACGGCCCCAAACGTTTAACAACAAATTCTTGGTCAGGTGGGATTGTGAAAGTACCACTCGTACCAAGATAAACAATACTGGGCAATTGTGTAGGGCCACGGCTTGATTCAACCCTCCGTAGGGCTTGGGTCCATATGGCAATTAGCACGATGGCAACGATTCCTACCACTATTTTTTTCATAAGTTTACAGGCTTCCTTTACATAATCAGACAGCTAAACCAATATAAAATTCACATTTGCCTCCCAAAAATAAAATACCATTACGACTCTACAGGAAGCGAATGAATTAATAAGAATAAGCTTAACGGTTTAACCTTTATATTATTCTTAATATTTTATGAATACCATTGTACACAACTGGAGGGTATCAGGAGGGGGTTTAAACGTATTTTTCACAGCACAGATAGGCAGTTTCACTGGCAGCAGAAATGGATTCTTGCTCGTGCAGGATTGACATGCTAACGACTGATGAGCCGAGCTATATGTGCGGCGTGTGGGGAGCGTGGCTCAGTAATTTGAATCCATTTGGCGTGAGTAAGGCGAGGTCTTCAAGGCGGATGCCACCCCAACCTGTGAAATATACTCCTGGTTCAATTGTGATGACCATGTTGGCATGCAGTAGGGTTGGAGGGCGTATGTTAGATAAATAGGGGTCTTCGTGAATATCTAAGCCTAAATTATGTCCAAGACTGTGACCAAATTGATCACCACATCCTGCTGCTTTGATCACATTGCGTGCAATGGCGTCCACAGCTTTTGAATCCATGCCTGGACGACATTTTTCCAAAACGGCCGTTTTTGCAGATTTAACCAGGTTATAACGAAATAAAAACTCATCGGAGGGTGACCCAAGATAAAATGTACGTGTTAAATCGCTTTTGTACCCATCAACATCTGCCCCTATGTCCACAAGGACAATATCATCAACGTTCAAGCGTTTGTTGCCGGGATGATGATGGGGTAGTGCGCTGTTGGCTCCGAAAGCCACAATAATATCAAATGCGGTTGCATTGGCTCCATTTTCGCGCATATGCTTTTCAAGTTCCCACGCCAGCATTGCTTCTGTAATGCCAGGACGAGCAATTTTGCGTACCTGTGCCATTGTTTGGTCGGTAATATTTGCAGCGGTTTGAATTATCTCGATTTCGGATTCGGTTTTTATGCTGCGGAATTGTTCAAGAGAAGCGGATAATTCGACCCAGGTGATATCAGCTTGTTTTTGCAGCAGACGCGCATCAGCTAATGTGATGTGGTTGGCTTCTAAACCAATTCGTTTTGCTCGCGCATAGTCGAGCAGCGCAACTGTGTCTTCAGGGCGGCGTTGGTCTTTGAATAATTCAAACTCTGGTGCTTCATATGTCATCTGGTCATAATAACGTGAATCGGTAGCGAGGATGGCTTTTGTGGGAGTGATTAATAAACGGCCGTTTGATCCTGTAAATCCACTCAACCAGCGCCGGTTGGTTGAGCCTGTAATTAGCAAAGCATCGATTTGCCATGTAGTAAATTGCTGACGTACAACGTGTAAACGCGCTGCATGGTTATGCGTGTTTTGGTGGTTCATGATTTTGCCTTTATGTGTTCGATTTCATAGCGGAATATGGCACGCAAGATTGCGGTCATGGCTGCATAAGTCGGATCCATGCCAAAATAAGAGAGATTGCGTGCACCCAAATTTTTACCTTTGCTAAAAGGTGTATCTGATGCATAGTGTAATATCCCTAGTGGGAATGAGGAACTATGTAAGTTTACCAGTTCGTTGTAGGGATGTCGTTTGGGGCGCATCATTTCATAAACACCACTCAAGTAAGGACCTGCTTCCATTTCCATATCTGTATACCCTTCATGATAGAAAACCGACATATAGCCTTCGTTTTGTAAGAAAGTACCAGGCACCGTGATCGCTTTTTGGTTGTCCATGACTGTGCCGTAAACGAGATAGGGTGCTACATCATCTGCACTGATATCATTGTGGAAGAGATAGGTATTGAGTGAATGTTCGTCGTGGATAACACTGGGCAGCATGACGTCGCCGATACGGCCGTTTAAGGTCGCAGCTTTACCCATAATGTAAACGCCGCGCACATCAGCGACATTGCGGGCGATCTCAGTGAGCACTTGATAAGCAGCAAAACCGAGCGGATAGTCAATGTTGACGATTAAAGCATTGCTTTTCGCCAAATATTTTGTGTTCTCGATTTGGATACGGGGATCAAATTGGGAGGGTATAAGTTGTTTCAAATTGACAACTTGCACTTCGATATCAAAAGCATGTCTGCTTGGAATGCGAAAAATGCCGGCGGCGCGTTCAAACACAAGTCTCTCTTTTGTGACTTTACTGCGCCCGCTTTCATATTTCTTAAGCATATAATAGAGAAAATTTTCTAGACTGCTGGGCACATTGCTGGCCAGAATATTGTTATATTCGTTATTTAACGCTTCCGATTCACCGGCGTGTAAAAATTCATGCAGCTCTTTTTGTTTGCTCAAAGCATAGCCACTCAGTAAATTGGGCATACTATGGATATTGCTGGATATAAAGTAAATCGGTTGTTCGGCAAACGGAATTTCAGATAACTGCTTTTCGACATTCTGCCACCAACGACGCGTTGCACGTTTATAATCTGTGAGTGATCCGGCAAGTGAACGAATAGAGATTTCTTGTTTTTGGCTAGCCAGGGTTAAAAGTTTTACGGCGGTTTTTTCTTGCCAGATTTGGCCGAGTCGTTCCAAGTCCTCATCTGCGATATTGAGAAATTGAGCTAATTCCTGACGCTCTTGTGCCGTGGGAATACCAGTTGTCACATTTATTTGTGTCAAAAGCTGCTGTGCTGTTGGGTTTTGCAAAAGGTTATAGAACTTGCGTCGTTCGATTTGATAGGCAGTTAAAATGGGCAAGATATCATCTATATCGGAGCGGCTGGCGATGTAAAAAGCCAAGGTATCTTTGCCGTCAAAATAGCTGCGCCGCCGTCTGCCGGGCGCACTGACTTCTTGCCATTTTTCGACTTTGGTATAGCCGTGTTGTTTGAAGACACGTTCTGATTGACCCATGAGCACGAGGCTGATTTTGTCCAGACAATCCGGCATGCGCAAAATCGCATAGATAAAGGCTGCCATGTCTGGTGCCTGGGCATCAGCTTCGATGTGCAGGGCTGAATGCATATGCTTATGGGCTTCGATGAGTGTTTTTAATTGGATGGCACGTGTGCTGCGCAGCAAGGAATAATAGGTGCGCAGATAGAGATTAATTTCTTCATTGCCTGAGCTGGGTACGGTTCTGTCCATAGTTTTTTATTTGACGTGTATACGGCCGTTACCCACCACAACTTCTCCAATGGGTACGGCCGTATCACAATGCTGTCTAAATATTTCAACTTGATCAGGAGCAAGGGCGACTAATAAGCCCCCAGAAGTCTCTGGTGTATAAAGCATATCACCCATCAGTTGGCTAACATCTTTAGTGAAGGTGATATGCGGACTGAAAAAGCGCATATTGTTGCCCATGCCACCAGGGAACGCACCTGCCGTACCATACTCGATGGCACCGGGCAGCCAGGGCAGTTGGTCGAGATAAAAGGTGAAATCAACTTGCGCAGCCAAAGCCATTTCATGGGCGTGGCCGAGCAAACCAAAGCCCGTGATGTCGGTCATGCTGTGGGCGTTGGCTAATTGAGCTGCTGTGGCAGCTTGTTTGTTGAGTTGTTTCATACTGGCAACGGCCGTGGCTACATGTTCAGCGCTTGTCATTGCACGTTTTAGGGCGGTGGTGATTACCCCTACACCCAATGGTTTTGTCAATATTAAAACATCCCCTGGCCGGGCACCGCCCTTGCGTTTAACCTTCGCGGGATCGATGATGCCGGTCACAGCCAGCCCATATTTGGGTTCTTTGTCGTTGACACTATGACCCCCGACAACGACTGCGCCTGCTTCACGCACTTTTTCGGCACCACCACGTAAAACTTCACTTAATATTTCATGACCTAGATGGTCGGGAAAGGCTACTAAGTTGATGGCGAATAACACGTCACCGCCCATTGCGTAAATATCTGAAAGCGCGTTCGCAGCCGCGATAGCTCCAAAATCGTAGGGATCATCAACAACTGGTGGGAAAAAATCGGTCGTTGAGATAATGGCTTGTTTGGCGTTTAACTGGTAAACGGCCGCATCATCCGCAGCTGTCAGCCCCACCAGTAAACCTGGATAATCTACCGGATTAAATGTATCGCGTATTGGCTGTATGATTTTTGCTAGCTCCGCCGGAGCTAATTTTGACGCTCAACCAGCGCACGATGCCAATTCTGTGAGCCGAATTTGTTTGTTGCTGCTCATTTTTACCTCTGGATTTAGTTTTGTAGTCAGTTAGTC
>JAGRDI010000444.1:8654-9646 GCA_020432765.1 Anaerolineales bacterium
ATGACCATCGCCGATTAACAATTAACCATTAGCAAGTATACCGTAGGTAATCTGGATTGACGATGGTGAGCGCCAAACTTATAATGACACTTCTATGAAACAAAATGCATTTTCTCGCTTTGAATCTATGGCACAACACCTGGTAGAAGGCTCTTTTGCACGTTTATTCGGTGGACAGCTTGAATTGTTGGAAATTGCTAATCGCATTGCCCAACTCATGGAAGACAGCCAGAATTCTGGCATACTTGTCTCGCATTATGATGTATTCCTCAACCTGCAGGATTTAGAATATATTTACAAGCAATATCCGCAAGTCAGCCAAGAATTAAATGTTTATGTCAAGCAGCTCGCAGAACAAACCGAGTTGTCATTGGCGGAAGCCCCGACGGTTCTTTTGCTCTCCGACCCACATTTAAAGCGCAAGCAGATTGTTATAACGGCCGTTTCTCAAAACCATCCAAAAACCAAGTCTACCCAAATATTTGTTCAAGCTGATAAGGCTGATTCGGTTCCGGATGCATTATTGGCATTGGATGCTTTTTTGATTGTGGATGGTAAATGGCATGTGGCTTTGTTACGGCCGTTGATCACATTAGGTCGTCACATTGATAATGACATCATCCTTGAATCGGCTGCAGTTAGTCGCCGTCATGCTCAAATCCGTTGGCGTTTTGGGCATTTTATACTGTATGATGTCAGTAATCGTGGTCGAACAGTTGTCAATGGTGAAGCGGTCACAGAGCATGTGCTGCAAACAGGTGATGTGATTGGTTTGAGCGATGTACTGCTGATTTATGCAGAGAGGCAGGATTGGGATTTGGACAGTGTTAAATCTGAAACAGATTTAGCTGCTACGCAGCCCCATAAGGTTCAAAAGTAGTGGATCAAACGCTTGTTTTACTCGGTTTGCGTGCTTTGAGTGCTCTGCTCTTGTTGGTATTACTGGCTGGAATGGCAGGATTAATTTACCGCGAAATGCAAACAACGGCCGC
>JAGRDI010000445.1 GCA_020432765.1 Anaerolineales bacterium
ACTTGTCAGATTTTATGATCAATTTGCTCACATTCCACTCGTGGTAGCAACCAGTCTACAATTCGCCACACTCCAGTTCTACATTGCAAGGCATCTTTCCCACCTGTCTTGCTCATACAATATTTTGTGGGGATGAAAATATTTGGGGAGTTGATTATTGAATGGCAGGGTCGGCATCAAACACGGCCAACACCTCATCTAGACGCGCCAACGTGCGTTCACGACCCAATGCCAACATCGATTCAAACAAAGGCGGTGACACATTTTGACCGGTAATTGCTAAACGCATTATACCTAAAAATGCGCCCGCTTTGCCATTCAAAGTTACGCGGGCACCAATTGCCAGCATGGCTGTGCTGATACTGTCTAAATCATATACCGGTGTAGTCGCGACGAAGTCACGTGCTTGTTGGTAGCCGGATTTGGCATTGGCAAAGGGCATTTGTTTATGTGTAAGCGCAGTAACATCCATGTTCATTGCCTCGTCCTCAAACAAAAAGCGCAAGAACGGGATCGCATCAGGCAGCCGCTTCATACGCACACGCATCGCCGGAATCACCAGCAGCAGTGCCTCTGGATTCACCTCATAGCCAGCTTCATCCAAAAACGGTTTCACAGCCTGCGCCAATGCTAATGGTTCCATTTGCTGGATATATTGACCATTCAACCAATCTAATTTGTCATACGGCAAACGCGCCGGTGCCGGGTTGATAGCTTCCAATTCAAAGCGCGGGCATGCCTCGGCCATCGTAAACTGTTCAACATCGTCACCAAACGACCAACCTACATTTGCCAGGAAATTAAGCAGCGCTTCAGGCAAAAGTCCGCCAGCACGAAATTCTTCGGTCTTCACAAAAACCTGGTGTCCCGCATCGTCAAACGCTTGCGTGCGTTTGCTCAATTTGCCTTTGCCGCTGGGATTCAAGACCACTGGCAAATGGGCATAAACAGGATGTTCCCAACCAAATGCCGCGTACAAATTAAGATGCAGGGGCGCGGTGCTAAGCCATTCGTCAGCACGCAAAATATGTGTGATCTGCATAAAATGATCATCGACTACATTTGCCAAGTGATAGGTGGGCAGCCCGTCCGATTTCAACAAGACCGCATCTTGCACCTGGCTGTTGTTTACGATGATGTCACCACGAATCTTATCAGGGATCACGGTTGCGCCCTCTAATGGCATACTAAAACGAATGACATGGCTCAAACCTTGGGCTTCTTTGGCGGCTCTTTGTTCTGGTGTCAAATAACGGCAGCGACGATCATAACCGATCTGTTGTTTATTGGCTCTTTGCTCTTCGCGCATTGCTTTAAGGTCAACGGCCGTACAGTAACAACGGTAAGCATGTCCCTGGTCTACTAACCAATCAGCCCACTCTTGATAAAGTTCTGAGCGTTCGCTTTGCACATACGGGCCAAACGGACCACCAATATCGGGACCTTCATCCCAATCCAAACCCAACCAGCGCAAATCATCCATCAACGCTTCTGTCGCGCCTGCCACATACCGTTTGCGATCAGTGTCCTCGATACGCAAAATAAACTTGCCGGCATGTTTACGTGCAAACATCCAATTAAACAAAGCGGTACGCGCACCGCCGATATGTAAATACCCCGTTGGACTGGGGGCAAATCGAACTCGAACTGTCATGGAAACCTCTTGATTCTAGTCAACTAAAAAAAGGAATACGGAGAATGTCTGGAGATTCTTGGAGGAAAAGGAACTTGTTTTTCAATTGATAAGCAAAATGAGGAACTAAATGGCTTGAAAACTAAAATCTCTCTAAAAACTCCGTGTCTACTCTATGAAACTATCTTGTTTTAAACTTGTAACCTGCGGAGAGTATACAAAATTAGAGGGAGAGGTCAATCTTGTTTAGCCAAATTCCTGCTTGCGCTGGCGCATGAGAACCGATTGCACGATGCCAATCGCCAAGAAAAGGGTGATCAGCGAACTGCCACCATAACTCACGAATGGCAGCGTCAGACCAGTCACCGGCAGAACGCGTACATTCATGCCGATACTCACCATTGTCTGGAAAAAGAGAATGGCAGCAATACCAGTACAGATTAATTTGCCAGCGAAATCCTGTGCCAAAGATGCCGCACGCAAAATACGCAGCAGGATAAATGCCAATAAACCGATCACAATCAGGGAGCCAAAAATCATGCCCATTTCTTCGGTGATCATGGAAAAGATGAAATCAGTATGCTGCACACGCAAAAAACCCAACTGACTTTGTGTGCCTTGCAAATATCCTTTTCCCCATAAACCACCAGAACCAACACTAATTTCTGCCTGCTCAATATTGAAAATGTCATCTTCACTGGCAGCAGCCGGGTCAACAAATGTCGTCACCCGTTCTTTTTGATAATCAGCCAAGAAGGGAAAAACCATCGCAATTGTCAAAATGCCAATTGCGGCCAATACCGCAAAATGGGACACAGGTAAACCCGCCAACCAGATCATCACAAACCACATAACCATAAAAAGAATCGACATACCCAAATCAGGTTGAATAAAAATCAAGCCGACTGGTATGCCGATATAGACAAGCGTTATAAAGGTATTGGAGAAACGATGAATCAAATGACGGCGCAGCGATAAAAATTGGGCAAAGGTTACAGTGAGAAAAATACGGCCGAATTCTGATGGTTGAATCTGAAAGGTTGACGTCACTTGAATCCAGCGGCGTGCCTCATTATTGATCTGCCCGGCTACAACTACAAAGATGAGCAGTGCGACCAAGCCGGCATAAATATACCAATGCGAAGCAGTCAAATAACGATAATCAACGGCGGCAAAAACAAAGAGAATAACAACACCAACTAAGGACCAAATGATTTGCTGGTTGGGGTGGCCTTCCAATGCAGGAGCACCTGTTACAGCACTACGTATCATGAGTACGCCATAGGCGGTGAGAAGCAGTACGGCCGCTAACAACCAAAAATCGAAATAGCGCCAGACTGATGTTCGTGAAAGCATAGCGTAGATTGTAGAGATTACGGAGGGATACAGCGATTTTTTGAGCGGATTTCAAAGCAATTGCTAATTTGTGTCTTTTGCAAATTCGGTGATTTTGATTAGACTCAAGTTTATGCGAATTATTATCAACGCCTATTTCTGGAATAAACCAAACAGCGGCAGCGGCCAATATACACGTCAACTCGTTTACTATCTCAACCGGTATGTCTCAGATGTAGAAATCACATTGATATTTCCACAATTGGCGGGCGAACCGGAACCGCAAGATGTGCCACCGAGTGTTGCTGTGAAGACGGTAGCGCTGCGCAGGGGCAATTTGGGCAAAGTGCTCTTTGAACAACGCGATTTCCCGCGCATGTGCCAGGATTTGGAAGCCGACTTAGCCCATGTGCCTTACTGGGGAGGCCCGTTACGTTCACCGCTGCCGCTTGTTGTCACGGTACATGACTTAACCCCCCTGCTCGTTCCGCAATACCGGCGTAGTTTGCAGGCGCGTTTGTACAACAGCCTGGTCAGCGCTTCGGCACGCGGTGCCAACCATATCATCACTGATTCCTTTGCCAGTAAATTAGACATTGTTGACCATCTGGGCATGCAAGAGCGAGACATCACCGCGATCTATCTGGCGACTGATGCACGCTTCACGCCTGATGAAAATTCACTCGTCGATTTAGCTGTGCTGCGTAAGTATGATTTGCCTGATTTTTACATCCTCTACCTCGGTGGTTACGAAATCCATAAAAACATATCTACACTCTTGCATGCATATACCTATGTAGCACGCGCTTTGGGTGAAGACTATCCGTTGGTATTAGCGGGTAAAAAACCAATGACAACCAGTAAACATTATCCCGATTATGCTGCGTACATCCAACGTGTAGGATTAGAGAAATTCGTGCGCTGGATTGGATTTGTAGACGAAGAAGATAAACCGGTGTTATATCGCAACGCTGAAACTTTTGTTTTTCCAAGCCGCATGGAAGGATTTGGGCTGCCACCTTTAGAGGCAATGGCCTGCGGCACGCCAGTTGTCACCACCGACAGCGCATCCCTGCCCGAAGTTGTGGGGGATGCAGCTTTTGCTGTCAGCGCAGATGATGCACGTGAAATGGCCGGGGCGATCATCGCGACCGTACTGCAAGATAATTTGCGTGCTGAGTTGGTTAAAAAAGGATTGGAACAGGCCAAGCGATTTTCGTGGCAGACAACAGCAACGGAAACGGCTTTGGTTTATGATCAGGTGCTTGCTATATCTGGCTAGCCGACTATAATTCAAATAGACATAATCTTTTTGAGTTTGTCACTATTTAGGGTTCGGATGGCATAAGGCCGATTCATGCAAACATCTTTTATAGGCGTTTTGGTTGTCACGATTGTTTTTATTGTGGCGATCCTGGTGATAATACCTGCTTGGCTGAAACATTTAGCGCAGCGCAATATCCAGCGCCGCCGTCAAATTGTGGCGCAGTTACGCATGCTTGATCCGGCACTGACAACGGCCGTTTACAATCTAAACCGCTTCAGCCAGACCCAATCCACCCGCTATCGCCAGCAGCGCAGTCAAGCCGAAACGAATTTACAGGCTGCTCAAACCAAACGTGAAAGCATAGGCGAAAAGCTGAAAACACTCCAGTTTGTGCAACTGCCCGATGCAGGCTGGCCGATTTCTTTTCTGCTCACTTACCCCGAACATTTTGTTACCATTCCCTCAACACGTCTCGAATTACGCCGCTGTGAGCGTTTGTTAAGCAGTGCCACTGAAGATTTACAAAAAACACAAACTGCTTTACAAGCCCTCGACTTGCTGCCAATTAATTTACAGCAGCTTTACCAACAGCTCAAAGATAGATTAAACGCAATCCGACTTGAATTAGCGACAGAACGCAAAGCCGGTATCACTCAATTGGCAGATTTAGAGTCGCGCTGGCAGCAGCAGCAACAAGCATTAGCCGAACTTGTCGAGCAAGTCACCCAGGCAGAAAGTGCACCAGATCGAAACGATGCATTAGCGGCTGAATTAGAACGTGTGGAACGCCAAATGCAGGTTTTGGCGGACGATGTGAAAACGCTGCAAACGGAACGTTTAGCTTGCGATCAGAAACTGAATTTAGCCCGCAGCGCTTTCCAACAAATACCAATAAACACCCAACCAACAGCCGTCTCACCAGACTTAAAACAGGCTATAGAGGCGATTCAAACCTGGCTGCAAACGGCCGTTTCTGCCCGCCAGCAGCGCGAATTTGTTAAAGTAACTGCATTGAGTAACCTTTGTTTGCAGCTTGTTCCACTCGTAACCAGTCTGGATGTCATACAAAAAAGCCTCTTTACCTTACGCAGCAGCCAAGAAGAAACATTACGTGGCACCGAGATAGCCAAAATGGATCAGCAGTATCAATTGATAATGACGGATCTCAATATGCAGCTTGAACGTACCGGCACAGATGTCGCCTATGTGCCACAGCTAGCCACGGCCGTTGCCAGCTATCAAATCCAAGTGCAGCAATTACAAAAAGAACTCGACCAATCACAAAAACACATTCAAAGCGACCAGCAGCAGTGGCTGCGTGAAGCCCAAAAAGCAGACAAAAAATTGAATCAAACCTGGCAAAACTTGCAGAAAGTCTGCACACTTGCCCAAGATGACGCCTGGTTTCTCGCTTATGCTGGTTTGCAGCAGCAATTTGCAGCCATCCAAACAAACACCACTGCGCTGAAAGAGTACGTCGAGGATGCAGCCAAACTAGCCGAGCAAATCGACGAACTGCGTCAGGCGTTGGTTGAAGAATTTCGGCTGCTACGCAACTACCTAAAGGAAGTACCGGGTCTTGTCAGCATAGGAAGTAACCTGGCTGGGGATTGGCACTGTTTACTATCACAGGTCAAACGTCTGGAA
Organism: Anaerolineales bacterium; assembly: GCA_020432765.1. Classification (GTDB taxonomy): domain Bacteria; phylum Chloroflexota; class Anaerolineae; order Promineifilales; family Promineifilaceae; genus JAACFF01. The sequence goes on from JAGRDI010000445.1 coordinate 5,883, forward strand.
CAATTGACAACGGCCGTTCAAGAAAAAGGCACATTAACCCTGCAAGCCAACCATATTAATATTGTCGATGCCGCCTTGGAAGATATTAGCCAACTACAAATCCAGATTCAACAACTACTTGACTATCTCAGAGTTGAGTCAGAACAAATGCAACAACGCGTAGACAACATCTCTTATGCCACACAAACAGTAATAGACCCACAAGGTAACGTGCCACCAGAATACCAAAGCAATATGGATCTCATCGGGCGCTATTACCAACACGCCATGAATTCCGATAACTGTAACGAAACCAATGATGCTTTAGTCAAAGCTGAAAACCTGGCTAATCAAATGATACTGCCCTAAAAATCTGCTAAACCCTGGCAGTTTACCCATAACACAAATTCAAAACGGACAGCGAACCATGTCCTGATCGCTTGCAATTTGCCAGAGAGCAAGGTAAAAATCAAAATGATACAGATAATACAAAAAGGGATTGTGAGGAAGTGAACCATGTCTGGCAAATATTCTAAAATACTTCTATTCTGGAGTTTGTTATTTATTGTGTCAGTATTTATTGCCATTATCGGTTGGAACCGCCTTGAATTGGCGCTTGATGGCAGACCGCCAGAGCCAGAAGATACTCAAATTAGTCTGAATATCATCTTGGGCGTTGTTTCTGCTATAACTTCAGCAGGCGGCTTCATTGTCACAACCTATTTTGCTTTACGGGAAGACAAACGGGATAAGTCGATGCATGATCTACAAATCGAAAAACTAAAGCGCGAAATCGAGGAAAAAGACCTGGAACTTGAACGCTTACGCAAACAAGAACCCCCACCTTGATAAAAAAAAGACCTGACGGATTCAATAACCGGCTAGGTCTATGTGTGCCTTCTTAAAAAAGTGGCGCTGCGTAGCGTACAGGAGGAAGGATTAATCATACAAGACGCAACGCCACACAAGGAAGGAAGGCGAACACACCTACATTTTTAGTCAAAATAACTTACAAATCGCATTAAGGTAAAGGAAGTAAAAGCAGCACACTATCATGGAACACAGCGAACACATTACGCCAACGGAAACCAGTAGACCACAAAACGGAACGCCTACAAAACGCCGCCAATGGTTCTGGCTGCCGCTCTTGGTAGGTGTTTTTTTGCTCTTCGCAGGAGCATTTGCGCTCAATATCACTGATCCGGAGCGTTACTACGCCTTCTTTGGTTCCATCGAGGATACCGACCTCAATCAATCGCGAATTAATGCGGCACTGCCAACACCTCAAGAATCCCTCTCGATTTCACAAACCTTTGTGCCGCGTCATGATGGCCTCAAGGAACTCGAGATAACCCTGGTACGGTATGGTGAAAAGTCCGCTCAAGAAGATGGGATATTTACGATTCAACTTGTCAATTCACGCGGCGTATTAATCGCTGAAGAAACCTTGCAAACGGCCGAGATCAATCACAATCAAGTTTACCGTCTACAATTTCCTCCACAAACAAATTCAGCCGGCGAAGCATACCAACTCACTTTGCAAGGAAATAACAGCAATCCGATTTCAGCGTGGGGCTACAGCGAAGACGTCTATGCGAATGGTAAGCTCACCGTAAAAAAAGAAGCTTACCTTGATGAGGTTCCCCAAACACTCGTCAGGGATATGCAATTTAAGACGCGTTATGTGTTAGGTTGGGAAGATGCACTGCGTTCTTTGTTACGCAGTTCCCTGTTTGAAGGCGGTATCATGCTGCTGGCTTTATTAATTTTCCCGCTGCCCGGCGCAATCGTGATGCTGCTCTGGCAACTGCTGCAAGAATTTTTGCGGCGCAGGCGGCCAAATGACCAGATTTCCTGGTTGCTAGGACCTTGGGATGCAGCTGCTTGGACAGGTGTGGTATTGGCATTGGGTGTTGCTTTGTGGCCATTAATCTGGCAATGGGTGACTTTAGTTGGTGGCAAGTTCAATGGGCAAATTTTATGGGTTGTCGCTGTGGTTGGCTGGGCTGCTGCTGTGCTCTTATGGACTTACCTGCGGGATTTAATTGCTAAAAGACCAGACATACCTGCGCTTGAAACAGATATAACTAAACCTGAAACAACGGAAAAACCGGAGCGAGTTGGTGTCGTACGGCCGTTTCAAAATATCGATCTGGTTTTATTAGGCTTGCTCATTTTGGGGCTGGCTGTGCGCTTGTTAGCCGTGCGCGACATTATCTTCCCGCCCTGGGTTGACGCCAGCCGCCACGCTCTGATAACGGCCGTTATGGCGCAAACGGGCCAGGCTATCAGCAACTATGCTGCTTATTTGCCAGTTGACCATTTTCCCTACCATTATGGCTTCCATTCACTTGCTGCATCCTTAGAGATAATGAGCGGCTGGCCGTTAAACCGGCTGCTTTTGTATGTGGGCCAACTCATGAATGCGTTGGTGCCGCTCACCGTTTACGCGGCATTATGGCTTTTGACCCGCCGCCGTACAGCTGGTTTGATTGGTGCGTTTTTGGTAGCAATCCCCTTCTTTTTCCCCGCCTATTACACAACCTGGGGACGTTATACACAGTTAACGGCCGTTCTCATCCTGCCCGTATTATTGGCCCTAACCTGGCAAATGCTGCGTGGCGGCAAGGCTGGACTTAAGCTGTGGTGGCTGGTGAGTATCCTGGCGGCAGGTTTGTTCTTAATCCATTTTCGTGTTTTTGTTTATTATTTGCCCTTTGCTTTATTTGCCTGGCTGTTGAATCGTGGACGCAACGGCCGTGGCTTATTAGCTGCTGGCGGGCTGGCAATCCTAATGGTTCTGCCGCGTGCAGTTGAGTTATGGCAAACAAGCGACCCCGCCGCTCAAATTAGCCAAAACATTCCCAATTACAATACCTTCCCCACTAATTACTTCACGACCGGTTGGGAACCTCAGTTTGTCTGGATGGCAGCCGCTGGTCTGGTTTTAATGCTTCTAGGCCTATTTTGGCGCAAAACATGGGCCATCTTCCCCTTGTTGCTGGTTTTGTGGGTGGGCAGCCTTTTCTTGCTCGTTGCTGGCGGAAACCTGGGCTTGCCCGAAACTTCGTTGGTTAACCTCAACAGCATGTATATCATTTTATTTGTGCCCCTGGCACTCTTTCTCGGCATCTTGTTGGATCAGATTTGGCAGTGGGTTGAAGCGCGTCATTGGTCGCTGCGCACAGCTGCCTATGTGCTGGCTGGGTTTGCCATTGCCGCCGCTTTACTCTTTGGCGTGCAGCAGCAAGCCGATATTTTGAATGAACAAACCATCCTGGCACAACTTGAGGATGTGGCTGCACTCAACTGGATGCAAACAGAACTGCCACCCAACGCAAACATTGGCGTTAATAGCTGGCAATGGTTGGGCGAAACATGGGCTGCCGGCGATGGTGGTGCCTGGATCATGCCATTAAACGGCCATATGACCAGCACACCACCGATCGACTACATCTACAACATCGACTTCTTCAATGATGTACGTGCTTTCAACCAGGAAGCCTCCCAGATTGGTGACTGGGCAGACCCTGCATCTGCCGCCTGGCTGCGTGAGCAAGGGATCACGCATGTGTATGTCGGTAAAAAAGGGGGCTTTTTTGATCCCGCAAAACTGGCAGCCAACCCCGAAATCAAACAGTTATTCAGCCTCAACGGCGCATTTGTCTTCGAAGTTGCTAATGGTCAATTGACAATTGACCATTGATCATCGGCCATTACCAAGGTCCCATAACATCAAGCCCGTTTTTGCATGTAATCCGCGCTTTACAGATGGGTCGCCATAGGCGCTTAACGTAAATTCAACCGCGAACGCTTCAGCCTTAGCCACATGACCACCCACCACACAAATCTGCTCTCCTTCGCGATAGCTCACAACTAGATGTATGTGAATATACGGTTGGCCATCCAATTGGCTGATCGTGCCATGTCCGGCAATGATTTCCATCGGGCGGCGTAAAATCACCGGCTCCAAGCGTTCCTGACGTTCAAAATCGTAAGCCGTTAACTCAATTGCATGCAGTCCGCCCAACATATCGAAGGTTGCCGTGTGAATATTGTGGGTCAACGCCACCTCTTTTAACCCGGCATGGATCGAAACCCCATCCGTCAAAGTCCCCATGAATACCCGCATTTGGTTTAGGTTCAGTTGTTGTATTGTTATCTGCTCATTCATAATTCCGATCCTATTGGTTGGCAATCCTTCGATTCTATTTGATCAAAACAGAACATATGTGCTACAATGTATTTGTTTTATAACGGCCGTTTACCAACCGAGGTGCTCAAAATGTCAACAACCATCACAATTTGTGACGCAACAACCCAAAATTGGGGCAAAAACGATACAGTTTTCAATTTATGTTTCGCCCAAGAAACAATCACCGTGCGTGATTTGATCCGGCAGCGCGTGCAAACAGAAGTAACTTCCTATAATAAAAATCAGCCCGCCAACTTCAAAGGGCTTGTGCAGCCAGCCGATGCCGAGAGAACCTTAAACGGTTTCAAACTACGCCGGTCGCGTTTGATTGATTGGAAAGTGCAGGCAGATGAAGCCGTTGAAGCGTTTGAAGCCAGCCGCTTTTTTATCCTGGTTGATGATTACCAGGTCTCCCACTTGGACGATAACCTCGCCATCACTGATAATACAGTCGTAACTTTTCTTAAGTTAGTTCCGCTTGTAGGAGGATAATTATGCAGCTCGAATTATTCGACAACAGCGTGTATGTGCAGTCAAGCACCCTTTATGTGCGCAGGTTATTGGCCTTAAATCATACCCGGCAAAGCTTTCCTTATTGCCGCCGGCACAAAAATCACATATCCCACAATTCTGCGTCAAATCCGACCCGGGTAACTGTTGTCAATAATATAGTTTCCATTCAAAACCGTAACGACATACAAGTTAAACCACCATCCATCTTCTGAACCTCGCTGACATCTATTTCGCTGATCGGCAAGCCAAGTTTAGCCAGTTTTGCGCGTGTTTTAGGAAAGCCTTGTGGCATTATCAAATGCTCGTTGACCAATAACGTATTGGCGGCATATGCTTCGTCAGCATCCAAGATGATTTTTGCGTACCGTGCAAAAGCCGGTTGATCGGTGAACTCTGCGGTGATCAGCAGTGTGTTTTTGCCCACATAATTGACACTCGATTTGAGATGCAAACCGGCGGCAACCGCAACGGCCGTGTATTCATATCCATATCCTGCCAAAATATTGCCTAACTGTTCCGCACTTGCCTGGTTTGTACGTTCCGAAATTCCAATAAAAAATTGTTTGCCCACCATCAAGACATCACCACCATCAACTGTGCCGGGTGATTGAATGCATCTTGTTGGTTTGAATTCAGCCAGTGGCTCTTTTATCGCTGCTTCTTCCCCTTGCCGTGAAGCCGCTCCAGGATGGGTAATCACGGCAATTTCCGGTGTGACCACAGCCACATCTTCGACAAAATAAGCATCGGGATACGCCGGCAGGCTGTCCAAAACAGTCACTGCCAGGTTAAGCGATCGCAGCAAGTCAATGTAGGTTGCGTGCTGCTGCAAAAGTCGATCATAATCCGGCACACCCAAATCGGCCGTTGTGATTCCTTGGGCAAAGTTCGGACCGGGCAACCGTGTAATCGCATGTGTAAACATCATTTATCTCCAAATTATGGTAGGGGCCAGGCGATT
>JAGRDI010000446.1 GCA_020432765.1 Anaerolineales bacterium
GTCCCTGTACCGGCTATGTCAAGCGCCTTGGCATTTTTCGATGGCTACCGCCGCGGCCGTTTACCTGCCAATTTGCTGCAAGCACAACGCGACTACTTCGGTGCTCATACCTATGAACGTGTTGACAAACCACGTGGTGAATTTTTTCATACCAATTGGACAGGTACAGGCGGCGATGTGACCGCCAGCACGTATGATGCATAATGAAATTTGACAAAAGATAGGCGACGAAAAACCAAAATTTTGTCTTTCCTGCGCTATCTTCTATCAATTTCTGCGTTCTGTCATAAGAAAAACGTGACAATTGGCAGTTGGTGCCAGGATAGTGACACTGTAAAATTGAGTATGGAAAAATGCTCAATTTTATTGCTGGCACATTTCAGAATAGGTCAAAATAATTTACCCATATGTACCGGGATTTTCGGGGTGTCTGACGAAAATCCCGGTTTTATTTTGTTAGATAACGATTGTGCTTCAGCGAGGTTTCAAAAGTTTAATTCAGAATTTATGTCCCATTTTGATCTCTCGTTGTTGTAGATAGGAGGATGCGTTGATGTTGAATCCGACACCTGGATTGTCACAATTTGATTATGTAAAGCCTGGCTCGCTGCAAGAGGCCAGCCGTTTTTTGGCTGAACATGCGGGGGAGGCACGGCCGTTTCTGGGCGGAACTGATACCTTTGTGCGTTTGCGCGATGGTGTTTGGCGGGATAAATACCTTGTTGATGTAAAAGGATTTGCCGGGATGAATATGATTTCGTTTGACCCGGACGAGGGATTAATCATCGGTGCGGCGGTGAATATGAATCGAGTGATTGCGGATACGGCCGTTAACACCCATTATCCTGTGCTTGCCCAAGCATCACGCACGGTTGCCAGCCACCAACTCCGTTCACGTGCTACGATTGTAGGCAATATTTGTAACGCTTCGCCTGCAGGTGACACCATTGGGGCTTGTATTGTTTTAGGGGGCAGGTTGCAGGTACATGGTGTGGATGGTGAACGCGAAGAGCCATTGGCTGGCTTTTTCTTGGGGCCAGGAAAATCGGTACTTAATCCCGGTGATGTGGTAACGGCCGTTAAGTTTCCCACACCACCCGCGAAATATGCGGCCAGATATATTAAACTCGGTCGCAACGCAGTGGGGGATTTGGCGATTGTGGGCGTGACAGCCCTTTGCTACAAAAACGGCTCAACCCCGTCAGGTTACCGTGTATTGTTGGCGCTCACGTCGGTCGCCCCGATACCCTTTGTACCTGTCGCTGCCGAAGCGGTTCTGGCTCAAAATCTAATCAACAGCGAAACGATCGCGTGGGCGGCTGAGGCGGCCATGAATAGTTGTGATCCCATTAGCGACACGCGCGGCTCTGCACGCTACCGCAAGCTGATGGTGCGCAATTTGGTTAAACAGGCGGTAACGGCCGTGTGGGAGGAAGTGCAAAATAGGGGGTAGGGAGTAAGGAGGCAAATGATGGGTGAATTAGTGAAGTTTCAGCAATTGAGAGTTTGGCAAGAAAGTCATAAATTGGTCTTAACTGTCTATACAGTAACAAAGACTTTTCCGAGTGATGAACGTTTTGGGCTAATTTCACAGATGCGACGAGCCGCCATTTCAGTACCGGCGAACATTGCAGAAGGGTTTAAGCGCCGTGACTTAGCCGAAAAAATACGTTTTTACAATATTTCAGAGGGTTCCTTGGAAGAGTTGAAATATTACTTCATCCTTGCATATGATCTCAAATATCTTTCTGAAAATGAATCCTTATTCAAACAATCAGACCTTGTTGGGCGGCTGCTATCAGGATTAATAACCAGCACGGACCGCAGGCGCTAACCCTTACTTCCTGCTCCTAACTGCTTACTCCTATCTTCTTACTTCTAAATCAAACCTGGAGGCTATTATGACAACACATCAAATAACTTTTTCCGTAAATGGAGAACAAGAGTTTGCAACAGTGCCATCTCATATGACTTTGCTGCAAATGTTACGTGAAGAATTAGTGCTGACCGGCACCAAAAACGGCTGTGCTGCCGGTGAATGTGGCGCATGTACCGTGATGCTAAATGGCGAGGCGGTTAACAGCTGTCTGGTGTTGGCAGTTGAATGTGATGGCGCTGAGATCGTGACGGTCGAGGGCTTGTCGAACGATGGGCAGCTTGATCCTGTGCAAACCGCCTTGATCGAGGCAGGTGGTGTGCAATGTGGCTTTTGTACGCCGGGTGTTCTGATTTCGGCGCGGGTTTTGCTGGATCATAATCCGAATCCTGATGAACAGGCGATTCAGGAAGCATTGGTGGGCAATTTATGCCGTTGTACTGGATATGTGCGCATTGTCGAGGGCATCAAACAAGCGGCGCGTTTACAGGTAACAGGGTGAGTGGAGAAAAATTTGTGAATAAAATTATATTGAGTGTTTTAATCGTGTTAGGAGTCATGTTTCTTGTAGCATGTCAAGGAGAAGAAAATATTGATATACCATCAACCTCAACTCCAACTGTCCAACCTTCGCAAACAGCTACAAACACTCCCGTGCCTATTAGCACTGACACACCTACACCCCAACCAACGGAGACACCGCAACCAACGGAGACACCGCAACCAACAGAGACACCTCATCCGACAGATACACCCACGATCGAGCCATCGAATACACCAACAGCGACAGAAACTGCTGACGAAGAGGAAGATACAGAGGAAACAACTTCCATTGAACCAGACTCAGATTTTCCTTTGCCCATTCCTTCAGGGGCTCCCGCATCTGAATGGCAAGGAATTGCTATTATGCCTGACGCAATTGCCGGTGAAGGTGATGAACTTGGTTACTCTTTTGTTGTTGAAGCGAGCCAAGATGAAGTTCAAAGTTTTTATGCAAATGAAATGGGTAACGCAGGATGGGAACTTTTAGCTATTGGCGAAGGACAAACTAGTGCATTAATGATGATATTCCAACAGAATGATGCAACTGCGTCAGTATCGATTATTCCTGTAAATGACAATATTATGTATGTGCTCATTGTGAAATAAGGATCGACCATTATTTGAGGATCATAGAGTTTTAGGAGATTTTCATTTATTCTTTATGTACTTTAGGTAATCGGCAACAAGTTTTCGGAATTCAAACTACTCGAAGTGTTACCGATTCCTCAAGGAAACTGCAGATTTCTAATACGTTTTATTTCCGATTAATTTCTGCGGTTTACCTAACATAACTATGTGGTCTTGTTTTTAAGGAGAATTTCTATGCAACTGGTTAAACTTGAAAAACCACGCGGCCCTGTTGGAGAGAGTGTGCGGCGTAATGATGTAAACGAGAAAGTAACAGGCGCAGCTATTTACGCCGATGACATTCGCTTTGGTAAAGATTTGCTCTACGGCCGTATCAAACGCAGCCCCCATCCCCATGCCCGGATCAAATCGATCGACACCAGTGCTGCTGAAAACTATCCTGGTGTAAAAGTCGTTATCACCGGTGCTGATTTTCCCAATCACATCGGACTCTATTTGAAGGACAAATATATTTTTGCACGTAATCGCGTCCGTTTTGTGGGTGAACCGGTGGCGGCGGTAGCGGCCGTTTCTGAAGAAATCGCCGAAAAAGCAGTTGACTTGATTGAAGTCACGTACGAGCCGTTGGAACCCGTATTTGATCCGGAATATGGAGCAACCCCGGAAGCCCCGCTCATCCATCCCAATTTGGCCGATTACGAAGTACCCAACTTCATCTTTCCACAAGCCGGCACCAATATTGCCAACCATTTCAAGATTCGCAAGGGTGATACGGAAGTAGCCTGGGACGAGTGTGCCGCGATTGTGGAACGCAAATTCCGTGTGCCACATGTGCAGCATGTGCCTATCGAACCACATGTCGCCGTCGCGCAGATGAGCGAAGATGGCAAAGTGACCGTATGGGCGGCTTCCCAATCTCCATTCGCCCAGCGCAACAGCTTTGCTAAGGCACTCGACATCTCGCAAAGCGACATTCGCGTCATTGCACCCTATGTGGGCGGCGGCTTTGGCTGTAAGGCGGGGGTGACGATGGAAGCGTTACCCGTGGCTCTGGCGACGAAGGCCAACGGCCGTCCCGTCAAAGTGCGCCTGACACGTGAGGAAGAATTTTATACCAATTTCGTGCGCCAGGGACTTGTTATCCACATGAAAGTTGGCTGTGATGCCGACGGCAACCTGCTGGCAATGGAAAATAAGATGTATTGGGATGGCGGCGCTTCGACCGAATATGGCGTCAACATCACCCGTGCCGGCGGCTACAGCAGCACAGGCCCCTATGATATTCCCAATGTCAAAACGGACAGCTTGTGTGTCTATACCAACCATCCCATCGGCGGTGCCTATCGTGGTTTTGGCATGTCAGAACTGCACACGGCCGTTGACCAATGCATGGATGAACTGGCTGAAAAGATCGGTATGGACAAGGTTGCTTTTAACAAACTCAACTGTGTCTCTGCCGGTGATAAACTCGTCACCGGCATGACCATGCATCCACATGGCTTACAAGAATGTATTGACAAAGTGGCTGCTGCGCTCGATTGGGGCAAACCGGCTCCCGCCAGCGGCCCGGGTAAAAAGCGGGGCAAGGGCATCGCTTTAGCCTGGAAAGCACCCGCCATGCCGCCCAATGCCGGTTCAAGTGCCCGTTTACAAATGAATGAAGACGGCACAGCCACATTGAGCGTGGGCGGTCAGGAAATCGGACAGGGAGCTT
>JAGRDI010000447.1 GCA_020432765.1 Anaerolineales bacterium
ATGATCTGATTGTTATTGGTGCCCACCCAAGTGAAGGGTGGCAGCGCTTTTTGCTTGAAGATGTGGCTGCCCAAATTGTTCTTAAAGCTGAACGGCCGGTTTTGGTTATTCCGTAAATTCTTTGTAACTAGACAGGTCATTCCTGCGGAGGCAGGAATCCATGCATCTGGATACCCGCCTTCGAGGGTATGACAGTCGAGAGACATCTGAATAGTTACAATTCTTTTATATTCTTGGTAACGGCCGTTGCCGCCATCAAATAAGCAAACGCCGCATTCTGCAAATCCTTATCCTTAGAGCGCATATTTTCCAGGTGCATCTGTGTGGTCTCATCCATCAACGTTGTCACGCGCCGCCTCTAATTTTTGCACATCAATTTTCTGCATTTGCAGCATGGCATCCATCACTCGTTTAGCCTTTTCCGGGTCTTCATCGCCAAGCATTTCCATTAAAGCAGTGGGGATAATTTGCCAGGACACGCCATATTTATCTTTGAGCCAGCCGCACATAGATTCTTCACCCTCTTCTGTAAACCGCTGCCATAAATGATCTACTTCAGCTTGTGTATCACAGTTCACAAAAAAGGAGTTGGCTTCGGTGAAGCTAAACATATGACCCACGCCGCCATCCATTGCCATGAACTGTTGTCCGTGCAGCGTAAAAATTGCCAGTTTAACAGCGCCGACCACACCACCTTCACCCTCAGCAAACCGTTCTATATGATTGATGTGTGCGTCCGCAAACAGTGCAGTATAGAGCTTAATGGCTTCTTCTGCCTGCCCCTGAGCGCCCACATACATGAAGAACGGCGTGATTTTCTGCGAACCACTGCCCACATTCAACTGCCATGACAGACCATATTTGTCTTCAAGCCAACCGAATTTTTCGCTGAATGGGTAGGTATCCAGGGGCATCAGCACATTGCCTTCTTCGGAGAGTTTTTGCCACAAGTCATCAACCTCGACCGTCGTTTCACACGTCACAAAAAACGAAACAGAGGGTGTAAACTTAAATTCCGGCCCCCCATTCAGCGCCATAAATTCCTGGCCTACTAGCTGGAATGTAGCCGTAAACAAGCTGCCATCGGCATTCCGATTAGCTTCTACCATCCTGGCATTATCAAAAATGGAAATGTAAAAATTGATGGCTTCTTCAGCCTGATTATCAAACCACAAACACGGGGTAATCTTTTGCATTTTTTGTCTCTCCTTGTCTTTGAGAACATTGCTATTGCTCATAATTGTTACTTCACAACACGATATACCAGATGGATAACATCAGAAGGGTATGGCTTGCTTTCCACGAGTTCCAAATTGAAAAAGGCGCTTGCATCACACCATCTAACGTCATAAATTCAGAAACAATTGTTTTTCTCATGGTAACTCTCCTATTAAGCCGTTACTTTTTTCCACTCTTTTATCAATTCTGTTAAGATGAATTCATTATTCTGGATGTCGTTCATATTTGTGAACGTGGCGACTGCCCTATCGTTGGTTGCCCATTTTAGAAGACCGTTTGGGTCTTCAATGAGTCTTCCTTCTGGCATGACTTTGACCTTTGCCCCACGATGGAAAACGATGTCAACTGCTTGTGGAGAATTCAGTTTGAAGGTAAAGCGATCTTCGCCATTGACGCAAAAACTAGGCGCATTCCATTTGATGTGCTCCGTAATGTCGGAGTCTAAGGCCAGAATTATTTTTCGCAGAGCTATTATCTCGTTTTTAAGCGGATGATCCGTTTCTTCAATATACAGTTCTACTTCTTGCGTGCCTGTCAGTTTTGTTTTCTTGATCATCTTGTCGTTTCTCGCGGCCTGAAGAGGGAAATGATACCAAGTGTCCAGAAGCATAACGGCCGTTTAACAGTTGGCATATGGGCGTAAGCGTTGGGTATTAAATTAGTCACGTTTCAGCTCGTAATTCAGGACAACAATCCCGCAATCAAACTGCGTGGATTTCACTAAAGTCAGATTTTGGTTGTGACCCAGTTCTTTGAAAATTGTCATGCCACTACCAATTGCCACTGGATTGATGAATAAATGAAACTCATCAATCAATCCATGTTTAATGAGTGCTGAAACAAAAGTTGCACCGCCATAAACGATGATGTCTTCTCCTTCCTGGTTTTTCAGTTTCGTTATTTCGTCAACAAGGTCACCTTTCGCCAAAATAGTATTGTCCCAGTCTGGTTGGTCAAGTGTCTTGGTAAAAACAATGCGTAACGTATTATTGAATGTATCAGCACCCTCTTGTTGGGGATTTGCCGCCCAATAGGGAATAAACCCTTGAGCAAGTTTTCGGCCAAGCACGATGCAGTCAACGGATTCTGTTATTTTTCCTACGTAGTTTTTAAGCTCACTGTCCCAATCCCTGACCGTCCAATCCATTTCGCCATTTGGCCCGCCAATGTAGCCATCAACGGTCATTTGGACTTGAAGTTTTAATTTTCTCATGGTCATTCTCCTTTTAGTGTGCTGACTATTTTGGTGATACGCCGCTGGCGGGTTTCTTCGGCTTTGGCGGAGGTGACCTGGCGCACGTATTCTTTGCGTTTGGAAGGGGCGAGGGTGTCAAAAACGGCCGTTACGCCCCCTTCCTTCAACGCCATTGCCAAATCATCCGGCACATCAACTGTGCGCGGCTCGGTATCCA
>JAGRDI010000448.1 GCA_020432765.1 Anaerolineales bacterium
TTCAACTTCTTCGAAGAAGTTGAACTTCTAGATGCATTAAATTCGTGTTCTTAAGCAGGAAGCGCCGCTTGCACAGCCGGGGCTGCCAAACTGTAGGCAAACCAGTGCGGGAAGGCGTTGGCATAAATGGGAATGGTATCAATCTGTACCTTTCCTGCTGCCTGCGCTGCGGTGAAAGTGAGCCGCCCCAGCCAGATTTGGAAGTAAGCAGCGAGATCGGCCGTGACCAGCACATCCAGCTCAAAACCGGGATTGGTGAGACAGATGGAGGCATCCTCTGGGGTCAGCAGCAGCCAATACGTTTGCGACTTCGCGCCGGTGAAGTCGAAGCGCACGACCACGCGCTGTGCCGGCAGATGGTCGCTGCAGACGCGCCCGCGCATCCACCACATCAGCAGCAGTGGATCGAGATCATTATCGTCTGGCTTGGCGCGCTCGTTCTTCGCACCCCACACCAGCAGCGCGTTGATCACCGCTTGCAGTTCCTGTCCGGCCGCAGTGGGATAGTAGGCAGTGTTTTGACGGCCGTTGCGACCTGTCACTTTCTCGACCAGCCCCATACGCTGTAAGCGGCGCAGTCGTTCCGCCAGCAGACCGCGCGATATGCCCGGTAATCCTCGTTCTAACTCGTTGAAGTGGTGGCTGCCGGTGAGCAAATCACGCACGATTAGCAGCGTCCAACGATCACCCAGAATTTCCACAGCCTTTGCAATGGGACAATATTGACCGTATTTATGCATATATTTTGCTCCTGTTTTATCAGCATACACTGTAACATAGAAATCACACCAGTTCAATTTTTGAACTATTGCTTGTGCGCCGCAGCCACTATGCTTAGGGAAAAACTTTCTGAAAACGCAAGAAGCTGGCGGTTGAAATCTGAAAGCTATCTTTTTGGAGGCAAAATGAATGAACATGAACAAGGTCAAGTAGCGGCTAGTGCGGCCGAAATTTACGATACATTTTTTGTGCCGGCTTTATTTGCCGAATGGCCAGCCCATGTGCTGCGGGCAGCCCATGTGCACGCCGGGGATATGGTGCTGGATGTGGCCTGCGGCACAGGGGTGTTGGCACGCGCCGCGGCGGAGGTGGTGGTTGTGGATGGTGCGGTCACGGGCGTGGATATCAACGAGGGGATGCTGGCGTTGGCACAGCAAAAAGCGCCACAAATCAGGTGGCGGCACGGCGCGGCAGAGGCACTGTCGTTTGCCGATGAAAAGTTTGACTGCGTGGTAAGCCAGTTTGGGCTGATGTTTTTTCAAGACCCGGTGGCGGCGCTTGTGGAGATGCGGCGCGTGCTGCGGCCAAACGGCCGTTTAGCGATAGCGGTGTGGGATAGATTAGCTAGGACACCAGGGTATGCGGCCGTTGCCCAAATTCTCAGTGACCTGTTTGGCCCAGGGGCAGCACAATCCATTGAAGCACCTTACGCAATGGGGGATACGCAGCAGCTTAGTGCCTTATTTGTGGAAGCGGGGATGCCAAACGCGACGATAGAGACCGTTGTGGGGCAGGCGCGTTTTGACTCCGTGGAGGCGTGGATTTACACTGACATCAAGGGGTGGACGCTGGCAGATGTGATTGATGATGCCGGATATGAGCGGCTGCGTACCTATGCAGCACCACGGCTGGCCCAATTTGTGCAGCCAAACGGCTCCGTTGCCTTTGCTGCGCCTGCGCATATCGTGACAGTTGTAAACAGATGACTGAGGAGATTTGTCAAGTTTTTTAACAAATTTGTTCACAATCCACTCGTGATAGAAACTTGACAAATCTAGGAAACTAAAAGCGTATCTACTGCATCTTGCAGTGACCAACGCCCAGCCTGCGTTTGTGCTTGCAGCATATCCGCTTTCGCAGCCAGGGATTTCAGCTGCGCGACAACCTTCGGCTGATCGGTTTTATCAAGGCGTGCCTGGTTTTTAAGGAAAACAAGTACTGCCACCGCCAATTGAGTGTGCCCCAGGCTGTGCAGTGGAAAAGTCATCTCATACATGACAATCAGCAGCTTGGCAATGGCTCTATGATCATTGGCTACCATCAATGCTTCACGAAACCAGGCCAACGCTTCTTCAGGTTTGCCTTCATCGGTTGCTGTGCGTCCCAAGGTACTTAACGGGGAGTACAATAGGCGGTTCGAATTGGCTTGCGTAAATAGTTTAATACTTTCTTCTGCCAGTTGTTTGGCTGCGGCATAATCCTTTTGGATATGGGCCACTTCCCCTAAATTGGCATAGCTAATACCCATGCGAAACGTATCATCAAGTTTTGTGTAACTCGCTAAGCCTTCTTTGAAATGCTGGTTGGCGGCATTCCAATTCCCCCGTTCGTGGGCAATGATGCCCAGGTCGTTGGCAATTGCCGCCGTCAAGGAAGCGTTGTCATAAACCTTAGAAATCTCACGCGCTTCCAGCAGCATTTTTTCGGCATCCTCAACATCCCCTAGGGCACGGGTGGCATTGGCCAGGTTGAGCAGGGCAGCGGCAATGAGATGCCCATTTTCTTCCCGTCTCCTCAAGTCGAGACATTCATGCAGCAAGCCACGCGCTTTTTCAAATTCACCCATCACGCGCAATATGGACGCTTCGAAATAGAGGGCAGTGGCTAATTCAGGATAAGCAGATAAACGTCTGAATTGGATACTGCTTTCCCTTAACAATGCAAGCCCCTGGTCAGGCTGGCCCATTTGAAATAGGAATCGGCCTTGCCGTGAACGCAGCTGCGCTAATGCCAGAGCTTGCGTGGCATTCAAGCTCTCATAGGTTCCCAAACTGTTTTCTATCTGATCGGCACTTTCTCTAAAGAGCTTCTCGCCGGTAACAAATCCCCCCTTTGTACTAAAGTAACTGTGCAAAGTGAAAATGGTTTTTGTTAAAAGAGTAAGGTTGCCGGTATTTAAGGCGGTTCGCCATGCTAAAATCACATTACTATAATCCTGAGCAATGTCTGCAACGACCTGGGTTTCTTGCGCACTGCTGATGGTATCTTCTAAATCAGCCAGCCAGGTTAAATAAAAGTGGGCGTGTTTTTGCAGCCATTTGTCTTTACCCATTAATTTTTCGGCGGCAAAAGTTTTAATTAAAGGATGTAAATCATAGCGCTTTGCATCCAGAGCACGCAGAAGCGATTTATCGGTCAAAACACGCAAATCTTTGTGATGGGCAGCAGTGATTTCTCGTGCCGCCTGGTATGAAAATGTGGCCGGGAAAATGGAAAGGCGGGCTAAGGTTTGTTGTTCATGGGGGGATAACAAAGCCCATGTATGGTCGAAGACGGCGCGTATACTGCGATGACGCGGGGCTAGATCGCGCATATTTGTTGCCAACAAGTCTATATTTTCTTGTATGTCGAGAGCGATTTGCTGGATTGACTTTTGCCAGGCTCCACCAGCCGCTAATTCGATGGCGATGGGTATGCCTTCAACTGCTTGACAAATTTGCCACACTGCCGCCATATTTTCTGTGGCAATCTTATTGTTTCCGGTTATGCGAACGGCTCGATTCTGAAAGAGTTGGCCTGCTTCGTATGCGATATTGTCAGCAGGTTGTGTTTGGGGATAAGCCAAACCATCGACGTACATAATTTGCTCTGCTTGCAGCAGCAAACGTTCACGGCTGGTGATTAACAAGCGGATCGCGGGTGCCTCGGCCGTTAAGTGAATAAGAAAGTCGAAAATTGGTTCGTTGTCGCTGAGATGTTCGAAATTATCGAGAATTAACAGCATTTCGCGTGTTTGCAGGTGATTGATTAGCTGTTTGATGATTGGTTCACTGCTAGATAGTTTGATATCCAACTGTACGGCCAGGGTGGCGCTTAAGCTGTCCAGGTTATCAATGGCTATGAGGCTGATGAAGTAAATGCCATCCAGATAACGGCCGGGATGATAACGCGCTAAATGGGCGGCAGCTTGGGCAGCTAATCTGCTTTTGCCACAACCACCTATACCAAGCAAGGTGAGCATTCCGTGGTTTTCAGCGTGCAAAAAACGCTCAACGATTGATTGCACCTGGCCCTTGCGTCCAAAAAAAGGAGTCACATAAGTTGGCAGTTGGCAGGGCGGAGGCAGTTCGATTTGCTGTATTTTCTGGTAGGCAGCTGTGGTGGTTTGGGTTGGAACCAGGTTAAATTCTTTCTGCAGGATTTGTTGACAGGTTTTATATTGTGAGAGTGCTTTGTGGCGATCACCCAGTCGTGTGTGCAGCCACATTTGCTGATGGTGTACTTGTTCGTCGAGTGGGTCAATTTGTAGATGACGGCTGTTATAGCGTAATGCGGCTTGGTAGCTGCCGATCATCAGATAATGGTTGACTAATTTATTTAGGCCCTGAACTGCCAACCAGTGTAAACGTTCGCGCTTGATGACTGCCCATTCATCAAAACCCAATGCAAAATCAAGTGTGAATCCTTGCAGGAAATCACCCCGGTAAAGGTCGAGGCAGGTGCGGAGTTTATTGGCCTGGTTTGGTGATACGGCCGTAACGTTGGTCTCAAGCAGCAGCTTTTCCATTTCACTTTCAAACTGGTGGGCATCAACAAACTGTTTTTTTGAGTGGTCGAAGCCAATGGTTTGGCGTGTGACTTGTAAATGATCAGCGATATGTTTGCGCAGGTAGGAAAGTGCGCCGCGTAGGTTGGCCTTGGCTTGTTTTTCAGGTGTGGTGGGCCAAAAAAGGGTGTATAAAATTTCACGTGCGACTGGTTTTTGATGGCACGCAAGATAGATGCATAGACCCTCGACCGTGCGTGATTTAAGCCCGGTGAGCGGTGTGTCGTTGAGGCTCAGGTGGACATCCCCTAAGAGGTAGATTTGCAATGTTGAGGACATTGCCAAAATTTTAAGTCATTAAGGCTGTCGAAACAACCTTCCTAAGTCAATAACATCCCAGCCATAAACCAGACTTGTCCATTAATCAATGTCCAGGCCAGCATGGGGCCATAAATATTGCGTGTGTATTTGAAAATTAGCCCTAAGATGAGAAAAATGAAGCCAGTGTAAACAGCATTAAACATATCAGTCGTGGGAATATGGATCAGGCTGAAGATGACAACGGTGAGAACCAATCCCCAGGAAAATAACTTCTCCTGACTTTTAAAGATATCATCTGTATTTTCAATTAGCCAGACAACAAAAAACACCTCCAGCGGTCCCCAAACAAGGATGCTTAACAAACTATAAAAAATGTTCCAGGGAGATGGGAGGACTATCACGTCACGGCCGTCGCTAATAATTTGACCGTTCATCAGATAGCCAACTGCATACATGAAAATCACAAATATTAAGGACAATGCCAACCCTTTGAGCCAACCCTGACGCTTAAATCCATAACGAGTCAAATCGTCATGGCAAATGATGGTGAAAAGGACAGGCAATAATCCGACTGAAACAAGTTC
>JAGRDI010000449.1:0-4094 GCA_020432765.1 Anaerolineales bacterium
GCAACGGCCGTTTCGACTGTAGCCGGTAAAAGCGTTGTCCAAACGACTGACCTTACCATTCCTGGTGCTGCTGATCTGCCTATCGCTGCCACACTCTACAATACGAACGATACCACACCACGTCCGGGTATCATCCTGCTGCATATGTTGAATGGTAATCGGCAAGTTTGGGCGCACAATGGTCTGGCAGAGGAATTGGTGGCTAATGGATATGTGGTTTTGGCACTGGATATGCGCGGTCATGGTGAAACGGGTGCTGAACGTGATTGGCAGTTGGCGCGTGAAGATTTACGTTTAGTGTGGCAGTGGTTTGCTGATCGTGACGATGTCGATGCGCAGAAAACGGCCGTTATGGGTGGCAGCATTGGCGCGAATATGGCGTTGTTGTTGGGTGTAGATGAGACGGCCGTCAATACCGTTATTTTGTTATCGCCCGGATCTGATTACATGGGAGTCAAAACGAATGGTGAAATTGCTGCTTTTGCTGAGCGACCTTTGCTCATTGTTGCCAGTCAAGAAGACAGTTATGCCGCGACTTCTTCGCAAACCTTATTTGATTTAGCTGGTGCCAATGCCCAACTTGAAATGTATACAAACGCGGGACATGGTACAAATATGTTAACGGCCGAACCCGAATTAACAGAGCTGATTCTTGAATGGCTTGCTGAACATGTGTAAACATTCCATCAGACCAAGCAACATTCGCGCCAGATCCGCGTAATGATAAGCGCAATAGAACAATTAATATTTGTAAATATTTAGGTGGCAAAGCAGAAAACCTGCAACTTTGCAACCTGTAACTTTCCTATAATTTGAGGTAACAAGAAATGAGTTTAATTGGTAATATTATTTGGTTAATCTTTGGCGGTTTTTTGGCTGGATTGGGTTATATTTTAGGCGGCTTATTGTTAATGCTTACCATCATTGGCATTCCCTTTGGCTTGAAATCGATTCGCCTGGGGATTGCGACCATGGCTCCCTTTGGCAAAGCAGTCACCGAAGTTGATAGTCGCGGTGGTTGTTTGCAGCTCATTTTTTCGATCATTTGGGTGATTTTGTTTGGTTGGGAGATCGCGTTGGCACATCTTACCGCCGCATTGATTCTGGCAATCACCATTATTGGCATTCCTTTTGCCAAACAACATCTCAAATTAGTGCCCGTGGCACTGTTCCCATTTGTTTACGATTTGCGCTAAATTTTTGCAACCTGATTTTGCCGCGAATTTACGCGGATTAGCACGGATGGTAGACTAAATCTATGTAAAACCGTGAAAATCTGTGGCAAAGTCCCATCTGCAGAATGGTTCTCACATAATTTTCACGGCAGTGTGGGCAAATTTACAGTCCTGTCATCCGGTGGTGGTGTTATACTCTTCGGATAAGAAAGTACGTTTGTATTGGATTTTGTATCGGCAGTATCGTATCGAATAAACGGCCGTCTTCGCAAGCAGTCGCGTGATGAATGGTCACAAGCAATTTATGAAAACAATCAAAATTTGGCCGTTCCTCCTGATTGGCATTACATTGTTAGCAGGTTTGATGATCTTCACGTTACCCCATGCTGTTTTCGGTGACACAAGTCATGTTTCTGCCTTATTCTTGGAAGCAGATCAACCGGATTCCAAGCAAATCGAATCTGAACTGGCTTCTGAAGCTGTTTTGCAAGCGAAGCAGTTTGAGGTCAATTGGGATGCCTTAAAAAACGGCCGTGCCCAGCGGCTTGCGTTGAACTTGTTTGATGATCAGGTTGTAACGGCCGTGCGTGATCGGCGTGATCAGAGTATGGGCGCTAGCTATGTTTGGGTCGGGCATGTTGAAGATAAACCCTACAGTCACGTGAGCCTTTCCGTTGTTGATAATGTGTTAGTTGGTACAATCAGCTTAAGCCCGGTTGAGCTATATGAAATCAGCTATAGTCGTGGCAACATCCATCTATTGCGTCAATTGGATTTGCAGTGGCAGCACAATTCCACAATTGATGATGCTGTTTATCCACCGGAAACGGCCGTATTTGACTACACATCAGACCCCGCGCAGGCAGCTTGTGATGATGATCCTGGGCAAATAGACGTATTGGTTTTATATACGGCCGATGCCCGCATCGCGCAAGGCGGCACGGCTGCAATCGAAGCGTGGATCAATGATCGCATCAGCCAATCTAATTCTGCTAACAGCAACAGCCTGGTTGCACAGCAGATAAACCTCGTGCATGTGGCCGAAACAAATTTCATACCTTCTGGCAACATTAGCCAAGACCTTGCTAACCTGCGCAGCACAGATGATATTTATTTGCCCGAAGCCCATATCTTGCGTGACACCTACGCGGCCGATATGGTGGCCTTGGTGATCGCAGAAGGCAATAATGATGCTTGTGGTGTGGGCTATACCATGAGTATCCCAGGCAGTTGGTTTACAAATTATGCTTTCAGCGTGACAGGTCTAGATTATCCTGGCCCTTCTTTCTGCAGTTCTACCACATTTACACATGAATTGGGTCACAATCATGGTAATCAACACGATCATGCCAACAGCGCTGGCCCTGGCGCTTATCCTTATTCACACGGCTATCAAGCACCGAACAATGATTTTCGTACCTTGATGGCTTATAATTGTACTGGCGGCTGTCCCCGGATCAACTACTGGTCGAACCCTGATGTTTCCTATCAAAGTCAACCGACTGGCATAGAGTATGCGGATGATCCGAACCTGGCCGCCGACAACGCACGTTCGATGGTTGAAACGGCACCCATTGTCGCCAATTTCCGTCGTGCCTGTCTGCAAAACCCAACCCCAACCGCGACGCTGCCGCCGACCTCGTCGCCGACAGCCACAACAATGCCAACAAACACACCTTCCCCAGAGCCAACACAAACAAGTCAGCCCACAGTAACCCAGACCAGCCAACCAACGGCAACCCAAACCCAACAGCCACCGACTGCGACGGTGACGCCCACTGTGACGACTACAACGACGCCTCCGCCGGCAACAACAACCCCCACAGCAACGGCCGTTGTCCCGCGCAGTTATTTGTATTTCTTCCCCGCGATTTTCCAGTGAACCCAAGATGATTGTAGTCTAACCGGCCACAGATTAAATTTGGAAAGCTCAATACAAGTTCTGTGAATCTGTGGAAGCCACTAAATCGATTTGATTTTGCCACCAGGTTAAGGATTCCGGCACATGTAAAAGATGGGATTGCCCGCGATCATCACTGGCACCTAATCCATTTGCTAGAGGGCGCGTTTGCGGATCATTGGCTAACAATCGCGCCAATTGATTTTCGATTGATGTAGTTGTACGGTGGATAATGATGTGGGTGAGGTCAACGGCCGTTTCTTCTAATAGATAATCAATATGCCAAAATAAAGTTTTTTGGCTCGGGACCTGTGAGCGGTTTGTGCCTAATCCCGCAGCGCATAGCCGTGCTAACAACAAAGGGCGAATAGATTGTGGATTGCCGTTTTGACGGGTTGCATGGCGTAAGAGCCGCTGCGCTAAAGTTGACGCCCCTTTTTTGCCCATTGCCGAGCCGATGTAAAGATAAGTACTCGCCGGCACAGAAATAGGCTGCCCGCTATTAAAACGCCCGAATTGTACAGACAGTGATTTGTTTGCTTGTAACCGCAGCAGGTAACAACCCGTGATAACAGACCCCCCAGACACGAAAATTTTATCCATTAACATTGAGTATAACGGGAAAATGCTTGGACAAAAAGTTGATGTGACAATTATTGGGGGCTTGGTTACAATCGTTTTATGCAAACGGCCGTATCCACCCCCCCTATTAATCTATACGATCTTGACAGAGAAGCTTTAAGCATGCTTCTCGCCCGTTGGGATTATAGCGATTATCATGCCGCTCAAATCTGGGATTATCTTTACCAGCAGCAAATAACCAACATTTCTGCAATGACCGATTTGCGGCCAGCTTTGGGCCAACAACTGCTGGCGGCTGCGCGGATTGATCCCCTTACAGTCCAAGTTGCCGTAGACAGCAGTGATGGTCACACACGTAAATATTTGTTGCAACTGGGCGACGGTGAAACGATTGAAACTGTCTTGATGTATTTCAAAGGGCGTGCTACGGCTTGTAT
>JAGRDI010000449.1:4198-11631 GCA_020432765.1 Anaerolineales bacterium
ACATCAGCCGTTTTTTGCGCACGAAAGGGGAAACCTTGCGCAATATTGTGCTGATGGGCATGGGCGAACCACTGCATAATTATGATGCTACGATGACCGCTATGGATATTGTCATGGATCCTAAAGGGTTGTCAATTGCACCTAAACATATCACATTGAGTACCGTTGGCTTGGTGCCGGGGATAAAACGTTTGGCTGCTGAGGAACGGCCGTTTCGTCTCGCCGTCAGTTTGCATGGCGCTACAGATGCCGAACGTCAAGCACTTATCCCACCTGCCAGGCGTTGGCCACTGGCCGAATTGATGGCAGCCTGCCACACTTACAGCCAAAAACGCAATCGCCGCATCTTCTTCGAATGGACACTTATCGAAGGCAAAAATGACACCCCTACACAAGCCCACACCCTGGGCAAACTGCTGCAAGGCATGCATGCCCATGTCAATCTAATTCCGCTTAATCCTACGCATGGCTATGTGGGGCTTCCCACTGACCAAGCGATCGTCAAACAATTTCAAGCTATCCTCACCAGCTATGGCCTGCCTAGCACCGTGCGCCAACGCCGTGGCATCGACATCGCTGCCGGCTGCGGACAACTTCGCGCTGAACAATCCGCATAGAGTAAGATTTTGCCACGAATTACACGGATTTAGACATTTGTTTCACGCGCCCAATTCGTTCCTTCCTTAACTAGTGCTGGGTTTGTCGAAGTATTCGATGCAGCCCCTAATTCCCCTGCCCAAACACACGAATCTCACACCACGCAGGCACACTCTGGCTTTCTAGCGTTTCAATGCGTAAATTATTGATCCCTTGCCATGGTTCTTCAGGAATGACAATGATGACTTTGCGATCCCAGGTTGTCTCTTCGATAAAGCCTAACGCATAAAATTTGCCATCAACATCCTGCGTTTGAATTTGATGAATTGTATGGCCGGGTTCATCTTGTGCGATCATCAATTGAATTGAACGTACAACAGCGTCTTGTTCCAGGTCGATGTCAAGCCATTGTGGGGCAGCATCAACCGCCCACCAACAAGAGTCGAAATCCCCGTCTATTGCAAGTGTCGATGGGGTATCTGGGTTTCCTTGTGCTGCTGTGATCGGTTTGTTTAGGGCAAGATTGACAAGTTCAGGTGCGTGTTCATCCAAAAAACTTTGTGCTTCGGCATAACATTCAAGACATTCGTCCGGGCTGCTCATATCCATAAATAAACGGAAGTTACTGACCGCGCCTTCGATATCGCCTGCTTCACGCAGGACAATGCCGCGATGATAATAGTTGAAATAGGCATAGGGATCGAGTTCGATGATTTTGTTTATATGTTGTAATGCACGCTCGAAATCTTGTTCGACCCACAGATAATACCAGGACAATTCCACATTGGCATCCCAATCGTCGGGGTTCATTTCCAACACATGTTGGAAATCCTGGCGTGCGCTTTCTTCATCTCCCAAACTGCGGTAAGCGTAGGCGCGTTCCACAAGGCAATTGCGGTCATTTGGCACACGTTCTAAACATTGATTGACGCTCTCAATCGATTGTTCAGACTCGCCGCGCCAATTATGAATAATTGCACTTTCGTACCAATAATTAGCGGGCTCATGGTCGAGTTCAATGGCTTGGTTGATTTGTTCAAGTGCGGCATCCAGGTCGCCCGCTTCGCGTAGTGCAGTGGCGCGGATGGCATGAATCGGGGCTAAATCTGGATTGTCGGCGAGGATGGCTTCGGTTTCAATAAGAACTTGCTCCTGATTGCCTTCATTGAGCAGGGTGAACAAGGTGTTGGTGATGGCGTCAATATCAATTTCGGGGAGATCAACAGCCGTTTCCCCACCATCTATTGTGTCCACCGTCGCATTGACTTGAATTTCTTCAACCGGTGTTTCTACAGCTATCGGAGCCTCTCCGCCAGGCTTGAAAGCCAGATAAAGCCCACCAATAATGACAATGCCGGCCAGCGCTGCCACAAGCCACAACCCCCACTTTGGACGACTATTCTTTTTTATCATTTCTTCCGGTGGTGTATCGACAATTGTGGGGACGACTTCTTCTAATTGTTGTGAAACGGCCGTTTGTTGCGTAGTTTCCGCCAGACTCACAGCCGCAGCGCTCAATGCCAAACTGGCCTCGGTTAACATTTTGACAACATCACCCGCTGTGGACGGCCGTTCTTCTGGTTCATGCGCCATCGTCTGTGCCAAAACGGCATCATATTGAACGGGTAGGTTAGGTTGAATATCGCGGATGTGGGGCGGGGCTGCGGTCATTTGTTTGACTAAAACCATAGCCGGCGATTCAGCACGAAACGGCCGTTGTCCCGTCAACATCTCAAATACAATTACACCCAGCGCATAAATGTCACTGCGTGCATCCACTTTTTCACCCTTGATTTGTTCGGGACTCATGTAACCGGGTGTACCCAAAGAAGCTTTTGAACCGGTGAGTGTCGCGGCGGCTTCTGTTAACCGGGCAATGCCAAAGTCTGAAAGATAAGCCGAACCATATTGATCGAATAAAATATTGCCAGGTTTCAAATCGCGATGAATAATGCCTTGGCTGTGGGCTGCATCCAGCGCTGTACCGATACGAAGCATGATTTGCGCCGTTTCTTCGACTGACAATGGCCCTTTTGTTAAACGATCAGCCAACGAACCGCCTTGCATATAGCGCATGACCAGGAATAAAAAGTCGCCATCCTCACCAAAATCATAAACAGGTACGACCGCTGGATGTTCTAGGGCAGCGATAGTTCTGGCTTCGCGTTCAAAACGCGCTCGGAAATTGGGTTCATGCAGGAATTCGGCAGGCAGCACTTTGAGTGCGACCATACGTTCAAAACGTGGGTCGTGGGCGCGGTAAACCATTGCCATACCGCCGCGCCCGATTTCAGTTTCTATTGCGTAACGGCCGATTTTCTCAGGTTGTACCATACTGTTTAATGATACCATAAATGACTGGTGTTTAGTGGCAAGTTTGTGGAGAAATAAAGTACTCCCACGTTGATTACAAGATTGTGCGCAAAGCGGTTACCATTGCTGCACCGAGTGCCTTTACCGAATTGTTAGCTAAGAAATGGTTGTAGCCCGCAGCAGCCATCGCTTCACGCAGTTCAGGTTCGCTTTTGAGCGTGCCGATCGCTTCAGCTAAAGCCTGGGGGTTATTGCGCTTGATCAGATAGAGATGCTTCTGATGCATCAATGCCTCACGGACAACGGCCGAATCGCCTGAGATGACTGCGCGTCCCATCGCCAACCCTTCCCAGACTTTGTTTTGGATGGTGTAATGTGATTGACGTGTTGTGCCAAAAACCCCCAATATCACGTGCGATTGGGCCAGGCCATTCAAGAGTTCATCACGTGAAACAAAGCCATGGAACGTCACATTTTTCAGATTTTCACCAAGCACAATTAATTCTAGACGTTCTTTTTCAGGCCCTGAGCCATAAAAATGGAATTGAATATCAGTTTGTTCACGCAGCAGTAAAGCTGCGCCAATAATGACATCAAGTCCGTGTGAGGGTAAATAAGTGCCATGATAGGTTACCCGGAAAGTGTCGGTTGGCAGTGTGAGCGGGCGCGGATGGTAGACTGTTTCATCAGCGCCATGTGGCACACGTTGGAAACGGTCGGCAGGCAAATGATAGCGTTCACGATAATATGTTTCGTAGGCGCTGTTCTCAGAAATCAGCAGATTCGGCAGCTTCAAGCCACCTTTTTCGAGCTGAAAGATCAATTTGGCGGTGAACGGGCTCTTTTGGGTAAGCCCGCGCTCTTCAGCTACCAGGTAAAGTGACATGAGAATATCGAGTGCCATCGGTTTGCGTCGCCACCAGGTGAGCAGACGTGCCAGATAGCTGTCGAATTGACCCGGATAGCCGATCAACATCACATCATATTCTGGGATATGGTGATGGCTGCGAAAAAGCCGCCAGTAAGTAAGCATGACCCGTCCCCAAAAACGAGGATTTTTCCAACCACCGCTGGCTTGCTCTACACGGTCTTCAATGCTATGCCACAATTGAGCGTGACATTCATAGACAATAACATTTGCTTGTGCTTGTAAACCTTGGATCAAGATGCGGTTGCGGGTGTAGTTGGCGCGATAGGTACCAAAATAACAGATTCGCAACGGCCGTTGCTCCTGTGAGCCTTCATCTTTCATGGCGAACGATTATAACCAACCTGTTTATGTTGCGCTTGTCATGCAGATTTCGTGACAAAGCTCATAGTACAAGTTTTTGCTGAGGTGATAAAATAAGGCTGTAGTTCAAGTTTGTTAAAAATGTTTATTTTGCGGAGCCTTCCAGGAGTATCGAACTCAACAATGGATGAATAGCATAGATTGAACCGGTTAGCGGCTCCCATTCCGCAATCCTCAATCTGCTCTCCGCATTTAAGTGAAAGGATTATATAATGCTCGTTAAAGAACGTATGTCTTCCCCAGTAATCACCATTGATCCCACGATGCCGATTATGGAAGCACTAGACTTGATGAAACGCAAGAATATTCGCCGTACACCGGTGGTCGCGGGTGGTAAATTAGTCGGGATTGTGTCCGATAAAGATTTGTTAAATGCAGCCCCTTCAGACGCAACCTCGCTTTCTGTTTGGGAGTTAAATTATTTGATTGGACGCATCACCGTCGCTGAAGTCATGACCAAAAATGTATTAACCATTTCGGCCGATACCCCCATCGAAGAAGCCGCGTATTTGATGTCCACAAATAAAATCGGCGGTGTGCCTGTCACCAAGGGTGGCCAGCTTGTGGGATTGATTACAGAGACCGATTTGTTCAAAATATTCCTGGAATTGATGGGCGCACAGCAATCTGGCGTGCGTGTGACCGCATTGGTTCCGGATAAAGCTGGTGAATTAGACGTGCTCACACATGCCATTGCCGAGGCAGGGGGCGAATTCATTTCATTCGGACAATTTGCTGGCACTTCGGATGAAAACGAGATGGTTACCTTTAAGGTGAAAGGTATGCAAATGGATGATGTTGCCGAAAAGATAGCCCCGTTTATCGACGAACTTGTTGATATTCGTGAGTGTTGCTAGGCGGCTGGTCTGCATTTTAGTTAATCAGCAGTTCAGGATGTGAGCATATGATGTCAGTTGGCTGATTGGCGGAGTTGCTGATAAGCTAACTATATGATTTTAGTTACCGGCTCTACAGGATTTATCGGTCGGTCTTTGACCAATGCGTTGACGCTTGCCGGGCATGAATGGCGGGGATACAACGGCCGTATCAATTCCCCGACATCTTTACGCCAACAACTCGAAGGCGTTGCAACTGTGTTTCATCTGGCAGGTTCAGAAGCGCGTGGCCGGGTACGTTTGTTACGCCATGTGGATATTGAAGGGACTGCACGTTTACTGGAAGAAGCTAAAAATGCGGGCGTGCAGCATCTGATAGTTCCCAGTCGTTTGGGTGCCGATCCCAACTCGCTGCATGCACTTTTGCATACCAAAGGTGAGGTTGAACGCTTGGTACGCAATGGTGGCATCCCTTATACGATTTTGCGCACAAGTACCCTTTTTGGTCGTAGCGATCGCTTTTCCGAAATCATTTTGAGTTTAGCTTTGTGGAGTTGGCCATTTGTTTGGCTGCCGGGCGGCGGCGAGATTGCCATGCAGCCGTTATGGGTGGAAGATTATGCACGCTGTCTGATTGCTTGTCTCGCACGCGATAATTTGTTAAACAAAACCATTAAGATTGCTGGTGATGAACGCTTTCGTTATCAAGAAATGGTACGCTTAATATTAGCAGTAGAAGGCGTGAGACGTATTCATGTGCGTTTGCCATTGACTTTGCTGCGCCCGACAGCTAACTTGTTGTTTGGTTGGTGGTATTGGCCGCCGGTGACACGCTTTTTTGTGGATCGATTTTTTGTGCCGGAAGTGGCAGATTTGGATGCGGTTAGCCGTTATTTTGGATTTCGGCCGTTACGCCTGCGTGAAACAATGGCTTACCTGCACAGACCCGGTAAACGCCGCCGCCTGTTCCAACGTTGAGAAACACGGCCGTTTCTCCCAATTCTCTGTTATACTTATGCCCATTATCTGACGAAAAGACGACTTGACTTTTTGACACCAAGACTATTACTGGAGACCTGAATGACAAAAACAATCACCATAGACCAAATCGCCGCCAATGTAGGCGAATTTGTTGCCTTGCAAGGCTGGTTGTATGCCAGCACACGCAAGGGAAAATTACTCTTTTTACGACTACGTGACGGCAGTGGCATTTGCCAGGGTGTTGCTTATCGCCCGGAGGTTGGCGATGAATTATTTGAAACACTCAAGCGTTTGGGGCAAGAATCTTCTTTGATTATCAGCGGTACTGTACGTGAAAACGGCCGTGCGCCCGGCATCCCCGGCGGTTATGAAATTGGCGTTGAAGCCGTTGAAGTTTTACAAGACGCAAGCGATTACCCAATTACCCCCAAAGAACATGGGGTTGAATTCCTCATGGATAATCGCCATTTGTGGCTGCGTTCTAATAAACAATGGGCCATCATGCGAATCCGCACCACTGTCAAACGCGCTATTATCGACTTTCTTGACAACCGTGGATTCCTCAATATTGACACACCCATCATCACACCCGCTGCTGCCGAAGGCACAAGCACTTTGTTTGAAGTTGATTATTTTGAAGAAAAAGCATATCTCGCCCAGACAGGTCAATTGTACAATGAAGCCAATATCATGGCGTTTGGCAAAGTCTATTGTTTTGGTCCTACCTTCCGTGCCGAAAAGTCGAAAACCCGACGACATCTAACTGAGTTTTGGATGGTGGAACCGGAAATGGCTTTCTTTGACCTGGAAGATTTGATGGCGTTTGAAGAGGAATTCATCACCTACATCGTACAGACAACCCTGGCAAAACGGAGACCAGAACTTGAACTATTGGGGCGTGATTTGAGCGCCTTGGAGAAAATTCAAGCACCTTTCCCGCGCATCAGCTACGATGAAGCGATTGAGCGCCTGCATGCCATACGTGACGCGAGCGACGATCCCGAACAAAAAGAGTTGTTGGCAATTGAATGGGGTGATGATTTTGGTTCACCGCATGAAACCGAGTTGACCAAACAATTTGAGAAACCTGTTTTTGTTTACGGCTATCCTTCACAGGTTAAAGCATTTTATATGGAACCATGGCCGGGTCGTCCTGAAGTATGTAAAAGTGTTGATTTGTTAGCGCCTGAAGGGTATGGTGAAATTATTGGCGGCAGTGAACGCATGAGTGATCCAACATTATTGGTTGAAGCTATTAAGCGTCACGATCTGCCCTTAGAGAATTATCAGTGGTACATTGATTTGCGTAAATTTGGCAGTGTGCCGCACAGTGGTTTTGGCCTGGGCCTTGAGCGTATGGTCACTTGGGTTTGTGGCATTGATCATATTCGCCAGACTACTCCCTATGCACGTAC
>JAGRDI010000449.1:11819-15615 GCA_020432765.1 Anaerolineales bacterium
AACCTACAACTTGCTACCTACTTGTTGTTTTCGTGAAATTAACGGCGAAAATCTGGCCACACGAAAACGCATGATTTCACACTGCGACTTGTTGCAAAACTCCAAAACCAGTTCCTAAACGAGTTTGCCAGGCCCATAAATGACGTTTGACCGGGTCAGTAGTCAGATGGGTAATGTTTTCACGCCAGAAATCTTTCTCAGGCAAGCCTTTTGCAACTGCTTCGATTGAGTGGAATGTATATTTTGTCTGTAAGCCAGGGTAGGAAGGCGATTCGGTCAACATCTCAACCTTTTCATAACCACTGCCGACAAATGCGATCTCATCCCTTGCCAGACCGAGTTCTTCTTGTAAACAACGTATGGCGGCGAGAATATAACTTTCACCGGCTTTCATCTTTTCCGATGGCGGTTGGTGGCGTGACCGTTTTTGTGCATTGCCGAACTCTTGCTCAATTTCAAGTAAAACCCGGTTACCACGCCGAATAATGATTTGCACAACCTCTACGATGCGTAAGGGGGGCGGTGCTTGAAAGGTGATTTCACCACTCACATACTCGCCCCACAAATTTCGCACAGTTTTGGTGCCTTCAATGCCCCATGTTGCGGTGTTAATACCATTGGTATTAAGCCAAAGATCAAGTTCACGGATATTGGTAAATGGTTTCATTGTGTGCTTCCTTTGCCAACTCGTTGTTACATATTTTGTGTTTACTTCTAATGGTTACAATTGTATTATCCAGAGTGGAGGCAAAATGAGCAAGATAGTTATATCAGGATTAATCAACATAGAAACGACATTAAAAACCGATCAATTTCCTTTAATATATGCACCTGTGCGGTATCCATTCTTTGGAATTCGCACGACTGTGTCAGGCGTTGGGTATAACATAGCCAAGGCGTTGACGAGGTTGAATGAATCGATTTCTTTCTTGTCATTGATTGGGAAAGATTTCGCTGGTGACTTGGTATGCCGAAGTTTGAAAACAGACAATATTGCTATTGAATACATCTTGGCCGATATGCCAGAAACCGCCCAATCGGTCATTATTTATGATCGCGAGGGACAGCGTCAAATTCATACAGATCTAAAAGACATCCAAGAACGTATTTATCCACGCGAGCGTTTTGCGGTGGCGTTGGCTGAATCTGATTTGGCGATTTTGTGCAATATTAATTTTAGTCGGCCGTTTCTCCAATATGCGCGTCAAGCCAATAAAACCATCGCCACAGATGTCCATGCAATTTCCTCACTGGAGGATGCCTATAATCATGATTTTATGGCGGCGGCGCATATTTTATTCATGAGCGATGAACTGCTGCCCTGTGTGCCTGAATTGTGGGCAAAGCAAATTCAAGACGAGTTTGGCACGCCGATTATTGTGATAGGTTTGGGTGCAGCGGGTGCTTTATTAGCTGTCAAAGATGATGGGTTTATGGAACGTGTTCCAGCGGTTGTCACACGCCCTGTAGTGAACACAATTGGAGCGGGGGATGCCTTGTTTTCTGCTTTCACTTCCATTTTTCATCAAACCGGTGATCCTTATTTGGCAATCAACAAAGCAGTTATTTTTGCATCCTATAAGATTGGCTCGACGGGGGCGGCAGATGGATTTTTGACGGCTGCAGGTTTGGACGAGCTATATGAGAAGGTACGTGTTGTCTAGCAGCTTATCACCTATCTATCCAAACCAGCTTTGTGATGACATTGACGAATTCATCTTCGATGGCTTCGATGGTAGCGAATTCCTTGAGATTGGATTGCCCAACCATTTGTAATAGACAGCGATTATTGGGAAATTGTGTGCCGTTGGCAATGGTTTCAACGCCATGTTCGCCTGACAAGCGTGTACGACGTGTTAAAATAAAGCGACGGAATGGTTTTTGCAGGACATCAGGCAGTTTTCGATCCCATCTAATGGGGTTGAATAATGGTTTAGGGATGGTGGTAAGGACAACGGCCGTTGCCACAGTTACAATGCCTAAAGCCAAAAAGTCTCGTCGAGATGGTTTGAAATTATCCCCTTGTGAGGGTGGCGTGTTGTTTTTTTCGTCTTGCATAATCTCTGATTCAGACCATATGGTTGATCACTTACGATCATAATTACGTTTATCTAAAATGGAACCTGTTCTCATAATGCCGCCAACACAAATCGAAATCTTGGCTACACCCGTACATCGGGTTACCATGGATCAGACTGTGCAAATTGTGATCCGGTTCATGCTTGAGCCACGCTTGCACCAGATCGTCACCACGAATCCAGAATTTGTGATGACAGCGCAAAAAGATGCTGAATTTCGTCATATTTTACGGGCGGCCGATTTGTGTATTCCTGATGGTGTGGGGTTGTTATATGCTTCACGCTGGTTAGGTGCGCCGCTGCCAGAACGTGTGCCTGGGTCTGAATTGGTTTATCGCTTGGCAGAAACGGCCGCTGCTCAAGGCTGGCGTTTGTTTTTGTTAGGCGCGGCACCCGGTGTGGCTCAAGCAGCAGCCGACATTTTCCAAAAAATGTTTCCCGATTTAGTTATTGCTGGCACCTATGCTGGTTCACCAGCTGTTGAGGAGAACGATGCGATTGTAGAACGTATCAATAGCAGCCAAGCAAATATTTTATTTGTAGCGTATGGAGCGCCTAAACAAGATAAATGGATAGCACGTAATCGCGAAAAGTTAACGGCCGTGCGCGTCGCCATCGGTATCGGTGGATCATTAGATTTTGTGACCGGCAAGGCGGTGCGTGCCCCCAAATGGGCACGTAATTTGGGTCTCGAATGGCTGCACCGCCTCTATTTAGAACCATGGCGCTGGCGGCGCATGTTGGCACTGCCTCAGTTTGCCATAAACGTATTCCTATCAAAAAAAATTTAAAGCTGCAGGGCACATAATTAACATCACGTACGTCTCTATGTAAATTGTGCTCTCTGTGGTGAATTTTTCAGGAGATTACACACGCTGCAGCACACCAGCAAATGAATGAAAATTGTAGCGCGTTTTGGTAAATCGCATATCGAATTACCAATTCGATTTACACAGGAGAAAAATGGAAGCTTTAAAACAACGCATTTTAGACGAAGGTCGCAATCTTGGTCGTGGCATTTTGAAAATCGACAGTTTTTTAAATCATCAAATTGATCCAGATTTGATGGTTGCGGTAGGCAAAGATATAGCAGACCAATTTTCTGGTGCCGCACCAGATTTAATCTTGACAGCGGAAGTCAGCGGCATCATTCCGGCCGTCATGACCGGCCAGGCGATGGGCAATTTGCCTGTTGTTTATGCACGCAAACATAAACCAATTACCATGCAGGAGCCAGTCTATGTTGATTCAGCGCCCAGCCATACCAAAGGCGGTGAAGTCATGCTGATGGTTTCGCCGGAATTTTTACATGCTGGTGATCGGGTACTGATTGTTGATGACTTTTTGGCCAGCGGCCGTACGCTTGATGCGCTCAGCCGCATCATCAAAAATGCTGACGCGACTCTCGTAGGGATCGCAGCTGTTGTTGAAAAGAGCTTTGAGGGTGGGCGCAAGATGTTGGCACATTGGGATGTCCCTGTTTACGCTGTGGCTCAAATTACCGATATGCGTGATGGCAAAATTACGGTGGTCTAAAGAATTGATCCCATGCAACATGACACAATAATAATTCTTGATTATGGGTCACAATATGCCCAATTGATTGCCCGCCGCGTGCGCGAAGCCAATGTGTATTGTGAATTGTTTTCCTGGCGCACGCCAGCTGATGTGGTGTTGGCACATCAGCCTAAAGGCTTTATCCTCAGCGGTGGCCCCAG
>JAGRDI010000450.1:0-1774 GCA_020432765.1 Anaerolineales bacterium
TCACCGCTTTGTTCATAGCGATAGACAGTGCCAAATTCGGCCAGGCGCAGGGGCAAATCGCGATAACTGTGCGGTTCGGATTTGTAGATTTCGATGTGATGCGGGCAGTTCATCGGTTTGAGCATGAATTTTTCGTCGTCCACATCGATGGGCGTATATTGGCTGTCCTTGTAATAAGGGTAATGGCCGCTGGTAATATACAAATCAAGCTTGCCGATATGCGGTGTAATCACAGGCAAGTAGCCACGGTCTAACTGCGCTTGACGCAAGAATTTTTCCAACTCTTCGCGCAAGATCGCCCCCTTGGGCAGCCAGAGCGGCAAGCCGGAACCGACAAGCGACGAAATATGGAACAGGCCCAACTCTTTTCCCAGGCGGCGATGATCACGCGCTTTGGCTTCTTCCAGTCGTTTCAAATAATCGTCCAATTCGACTTTGTTGTGCCAGGCGGTGCCATAAATGCGCTGCAACTGCTGGCGGTTTTCGTCACCACGCCAATAAGCGCCGCTGGTGCGCAGCAGTTTGACGGCATTGGCTTTGACCTGCTTCGTAAATTTGACATGCGGGCCACGGCAGAGATCGACGAATTCACGTTGTTTATAGATGCTGACTTCAGATGCCGGTTCGCTAAGTGGATTGCCCATTTCATCCACTTTGCCGGCCGCTAATTCGTCAATGAGTTCTTCTTTGTAAGTTTGACCCTGGAAGAATGTTTTAGCCTCAGCAATTGACATGGTTGAATGCTCGAAGGCAGCATTCTTTTTGAGCAACTGTTTCATGGTTTGCTCGATCATGTCCAAATCTTCGGGCGAAAAGGTGATCGGTTTGCCATCTTCTTTTTGGCCTAGATCGAAGTCGTAGTAAAAACCATCCTCAATGGGTGGGCCAATCGCCAGTTGGGCGTCAGGAAAATGATTAAGTACGGCTTCGGCCATGACGTGGGCGGCCGAGTGGCGTATGCGGTATAAGTCAGATTCGATATAGGGTATGTTGTCGTTGTCAGACATGTTGTCTCCAATAAGGTGATTTGACGGAAGACCGAAGACAAATGACCGATCATTCCGTCCTCCCGATAGGGATTATAAAAAACAAAAATGCGCCATCACCCATGTTAGGGCGATGGCGCACGCGGTTCCACCTAACTTCAGTTACGCACGCTCTCTGGATAGATATAGGTACGTAACCCTCAAAACGGCCGTTAACGGAGCCTACCGGACTTGCTTATTTAGCGGAGCAGACACATGGTCTGCCCCTGAGGCAAACAAAATAGTTTGCCTTTCCTTTCAGGAAGCCACTCCTGGGGGGTTTTCGTTATCGGTTTTGCGGTGACGACTTGCAGCCTACGGCCGTTCACTCTCTAGCGCAACCACGACAATTACTCGTCCCAGTCATCGTGTTTCAATATTGTTTACTTGTTAATTGCTCTCCATTATAAATAAGCTGGTAGACTTGTCAAGGAAACTTCGTAATGGGTGCACGCAAATAAAGAAACCCAAAAATTTGAATAAGCCGTCAAAATCAGGGACAATAGAATCAAATTATTATCACTCACATTACATTGCTCGCAGTTGGTCTTAATTTGACTCGCACAATGAAAAGTTCTGACCACGTCGCAGCCGGGCGTAGTCATGAGACTGGCTCTGAGCGTTAACGCACTAAAATCGAGGCAACATATGGCCAAAGCATTAAAAATCCTGTTTATCAGCGCCGAAGTCGCCCCCTTCGCCAAAACTGGCGGATTGGGTGATATTGGCGGTTCGCTGCCCAAAGCACT
>JAGRDI010000450.1:1878-10021 GCA_020432765.1 Anaerolineales bacterium
GATGGAAACATTCCCGCTGGCGTATTCCAAGGAAAACTGCCTGACAGTGAAGTGCCCATTTATTTTATTGCTGAATGGCAGTTGTTCAA
The DNA here is from genome assembly GCA_020432765.1 of Anaerolineales bacterium. Lineage (GTDB taxonomy): Bacteria > Chloroflexota > Anaerolineae > Promineifilales > Promineifilaceae > JAACFF01. The sequence goes on from JAGRDI010000450.1 coordinate 1,968, forward strand.
ACGCGATACACTCTACGGCTATTGGGATGATGTTTACCGTTTCGCCTTTTTCAGCCGTGCCGCTCTGGAATTGACGCAATTTATAAATTGGCGCCCAGATGTTTTGCACGCCCACGATTGGCATACGGCACCGGCCGTTACCTGGTTGGCCACCGCCGGGCAAGCTGACGAACGCTTTCGCGGCATACCCAGTGTTTTCACCATCCACAATCTAGCGCATCAGGGCAAAGCCAACTGGCATATCATGCATTATTTAGGCATTATTACCCACTCGCTCAACGAAGAACCGTATGGCGAGGTGAATTTCATGGCGCGCGGTATCTACCACGCAAACCTCATCAATACCGTCAGCCCGACTTATGCGCGTGAAATTCAAACCCCATCTGGCGGTGCTGGACTCGACGGATTATTGCGTTACCGTACTCATAACTTACATGGCATCCTCAACGGCTTGGATTATGATGAGTGGGATCCAAGCCGTGATAAACGCCTGCCATACCATTACCATCTCGAAAATATCGAAAACCGCATCCAAAATCGGCATGCACTGCAAGCATACGCGGGTTTACCACAACGGGATAATATTCCCTTGGTTGCTTTGGTTTCGCGTCTGGATTTCCAAAAAGGACTGGAAATTACTGGTCATGCGCTGCATTTGCTGATGAATGGCTTTGCTGGCGATGCCCAGTTTATAGTTTTAGGTACTGGGGAACCACACTATGAAAACATGTTTGCCCAACTGGCCAGTTACCATCGCCATAAAATGACTGCGATCCTGTCGTACAATGCAGGATTAGCCCCTTTGCTTTATGCTGGTAGTGATATGTTTATCATGCCTTCGCGCTTTGAACCATGTGGACTGGGGCAGCTTATCGCGATGCGCTATGGCAGTGTGCCGGTTGTGCGTGCGACAGGCGGTCTGGCCGACACCGTGCAAGATGGCATCACCGGCTTCACCTTCTATGATTACAGTGCTGAAGCCTTCTGGCACGCTTTGCAAAAAGCGACCTACATTTATAATGTTGATCAAGATAGCTGGCGACAAATCCAGCGTAATGGCATGATGTCTGATTATTCCTGGAGCCGTTCGGCCCAAGGCTATCAACAACTTTATGAATGGGCTATAGCTAGTATGTAGCCCGATTTTGTAAATCGGATGGCGATTTGCAAAATCGCCCAACATTATATTGGAGTTTAATATGCGATTTTCACGCTCAGCCGGTGTATTGGCACATCCAACATCATTTCCGAGTCGTTATGGCATTGGCGATTTAGGTGGCGCTGCCTACCATTTTGTTGATTTCTTGGACAAAGCCGGACAGTCGTTATGGCAGATTTTGCCGCTTGGTCCAACCGGGTATGGAGATTCACCCTACCAATGTTTCTCTGCTTTTGCTGGGAACCCTTTGTTAATTAGCCCCGACAAACTTGTGCAAGAAGGCTATTTACCAGCGCAAGCCGTCGCTGAAGTGCCCCCATTCCCTGCCAATACCATCGATTTTGGTTGGATCATCGACTATAAATATGATCTGCTGCGCCAAGCATACGCCCATTTCCAGGTATATGGATTGGGTGAACAACGAGATGCGTTTGTTGCATTTTGTGAAGAGCAGTCAGCCTGGCTGGATGATTATGCACTGTTTATGGCGCTCAAAAATTATCATGTCGAACATGAAGGTGGGGTTTGGAATACATGGCCGAACGAGATTGCCCATCGTGAACCCGAGGCAATGGCCGTTTGGTCCGATAAATTAGCCGACGTGGTGCGTACCTATAAATTCTGGCAGTTTTTGTTCTTCAATCAATGGCTCGACCTTAAAACTTATGCGAACGATCATGGCATTCAAATTGTCGGTGATATTCCGATTTTTGTGGCTTTTGACAGCGCCGATGTGTGGGCAAATCCCAGGTTGTTTTATTTGGAGGAGGATGGCTCACCAACAGTTGTAGCGGGTGTGCCACCAGATTATTTCAGCGTCACTGGACAGCGTTGGGGTAATCCGCTTTATCGCTGGAATGAGATGGCGGACAATGATTACACGTGGTGGACCAGACGGCTGCAGATGTGTTTTGTGCAGGCGGATATTGTGCGTATCGACCATTTCCGTGGTTTTGACGCGTATTGGGAGATTCCAGCGTCTGAGGAAACGGCCGTTATCGGTAAATGGATCAAGGGGCCTGGACAAGCATTTTTTTCGGCTATGGAAGAACAACTAGGGACATTGCCGCTTATCGCTGAAGATTTGGGTCTGATTACTCCTGAAGTTGAGGCACTGCGCGACCGCTTTGATTTCCCCGGCATGAAAATTTTGCAGTTTGCCTTTGGCGGCGAACGTAACAGCGACTTTCTGCCGCATAATTTCACACAAAACTGCGTTGTCTACACGGGCACGCATGATAATGAAACTGTGACCGGTTGGTTCCAAAATGCCAGCGACGATGAACGTGATCATATCCGGCGTTATATGGCTATCGACGGCCGTAACATTGCCTGGGATATGATTCGTCTGGCGTATGCATCGGTTGCCAATACGGCCGTTGCAACCTTACAAGATTTGATGGAACTCGACAATGTGGCACGCATGAACTTCCCCGGCAAGCCCAGCGGCAACTGGCAGTGGCGTTACACGCCCGACAGGCTCACTGACGAAATCGCCTATCGCTTACGGGATATCACTGTTCTCTACGGCCGTTTACCCATAACAGATTAAGCCATGCGCCCAGTTGCCGTCATCAGCATTGGCCAGGTTCCGGTAAAAAAACGGTACGACCTTGGCCTGCGCGAATTGGGCGCAGCGGTGGTACAAACTGCAATAGACCAGGCTGGCCTGACCAAAGTTGATGCGCTCTTTGCCAGCAATATGCTCAGTGATGAGCTGCAGGGCCAAAAACATATCGGCGCTTTAATCGCTGATACCGCCGGATTAGCAGGCATCGAAGCGTGGCAGGTGCGTGCAGCGACAGCCAGTGGTGCAGCGGCTTTGCGTGCGGCTTTTTTGGCAGTGGCGAGTGGGGCGGTGGATACGGCCGTTGCGGTTGGTGTCGAAAAAATGAGCAGCCAATTTCCCACCAGCGCCCTGGCCAAAGCGCTCGATGCCCGCAGCGAAATCCCCGATGGCAAAACCTTACTCAGCCAAAACGCGGCCCTCATGCAGTTGTATCTGCAAACATACCAGCTGCCCGATGACGCGCTGGCCGGATTTGCTGTCAATGCCCATCTTAATGCACGAAACAATCCCAATGCGCTTTACAACGACCGTCAATTTACGTCTGCTGATGTGATGGCATCACGTCTGATCCATCCGCCTTTGCGATTGCTGGACTGCGCGCCGGTGTGCGATGGCGCAGCGGCGGTTGTATTGGCGCCGTCGGCAGATGTAGGGAAATATGGGGGAACGGCCGTGTCCATTCTCGCCTCCAGCGCGGCCACAGACCGTTTTCGTATGGCCGACCGCCCTGACCCTTTGTACTTAAAGGCTGCGGCCGTATCATTAGAGACGGCCCTAAACACAGCCAACATCAACCGTTCTGATATCGACTTCTTTGAATTACATGATGCGTTTAGCATTATGGCTTGTTTGCTGTTGGAAGCAGACGGTTTTGCAGAGCGCGGCAAAGGCTGGCAAATGGCGGCAGAAGGTAAGATTGGAAGAAACGCTCGACTCCCCATCGCGACGATGGGCGGTCTCAAAGCACGCGGTCATCCAATTGGCGCAACGGCACTCTATCAAACCTGTGAAATTGTGCAGCAGCTGACCAATCAGGCCGGGCAGAATCAGATTGAAGATGCCCAAATAGGCTTGTTACAAAGTGTGGGCGGTGCAGCGGCAACCGTTTTTACACATATTTTTGGTAAATGATTGCATCGAATTAGGCAAGGACAAAATTTCCTTACACCTTACCTGTGCGCAATAAATTATTCTCTGGTAGATGTATACCTTCAATCAACTAGGGGCATAAGTCAGGTCATTTGATGCATCCCTTTCTAACTTCATCAATAGCTCAGCTGCTGTCACCCACATGTCGCGTCCCTCCCCACAACGTTTTCCCTTAGCCGTCTTTCCTGCTTTTATCGCTTTAATATTCCATCCAACAATATCATCAAACCAGCGCGAGTTAGCAACATAGGCATATTGAGAAGCCAGCGTATATGTTTCTAAAGCAAGAGACAGCTCATTTTGCCCAAGCAGGTAGAGGGCAACGGCCGGAAAAATATCGAGCAAAGACAAGAAACTTTCAGTATCAACCGCTATTCGAAGCGAACGCATCAAATAGTCTCGCATGATTTGCAGGTTCCTACACCGGAAGGCGTTGAACGCCAAACCTACAAGCGGTAGTTCATGACAACCTATAAGATCAACACCTTCAATCACGGATAAACTTTCATTCAAAATCTGCTTTGTCGTTTGCAAATCATCTTGAATCAGGGAAATCTGTCCCTTGACCCAGAGTGCTGTGGCAATGTAACGTGGGATTTTCGATTTACGCGCAGCCGATAAACTCAGTTCACAGTGACTTTTTGCCTGATCGTACTGCCCCTGGTGAAGATAGGCCATACTTAAGCCATTATGAAGAATAGCCAGACTATCATGTCCTTTATCAAACAACTTACTGATCCTTTGCAAAAGATAGCTGCACCCTTCAGCAAACTTACCGTTCCAAATCAAGGTGACTCCCAAACCAGTCAAAATACTGTTAACCATAGATTGGAAGTTCATTTTCTGGCAAAGTGCCAAGCATTGTCGATGGCTGTCCTCAGCCTCAGCTAGATAGCCAAGCCGAAGTTGAAAGAGGCCTAATAATTCTAACGTATAGATTTGAGTACGTTGGTCGCCTTCAGCCACGGAAACAGTCAATGATTCTAATAGCAGACGATACCCGCCATGTATATCACCCAGATCTCTAAGTATAATAGCCAACAGATTTGAGACGCCAGACACATTTGGCTGATCACCGATCGCCCGGTACAAGGCAAGACTCTCCTCGTAAACCACTTTAGCCTGGGTGGGATTTGTATTGGCGACGAGTTGTCCCAACCATCTAAGGGCACGAGCCTCTCGATCTCTGGTATCCAACTTCACTAAGTCAGGCTGTCTTAATATTTGCAGACATGCTTGATAATATGCACCGGCTTGCTCAAATTTAGCCACCAAAAAACTATGTAAGCCGCAATAAAAAAGCATATCGGCCCATAAACACTGGTCGGTTGGTGTCTTAAGGGGTAACGTGGCTAATCTTATCTTCACTTGCTGTGTCGCAAAGCTGATCACTTCAAAACCCTCTGTTACGCGCCCACTCACGCCATAGAATTCCATTAACACAACCAGCGCCTTTCTCAAACTCTCAAACTGTCCTCGCCTCGCTGCCGTACGCCAGGCAAGGCGAACATTGTCGAGATCTGATTCTATAACCTTGATAGTTTTAGCTACGTCAGATCCAAATATAGCTTGCTCTTGCTTATGTAAAAAATCACAGTAATAGCGACTATGCGCTACACGTACTTCATCCTTAACGAGTACACTTTGTGCCAGTTTTTCCGCGCCATATTGACGTAACAGCTCATGGAGGTCGTAGCGCCGTTCTGTCTGGCTGTAATGAAGCAATGATTTGCTAACCAAAAGCGTTAGCATGGGTAAGGTGGCTTGTGCAATCTGTCCGGCGGACCTCTGGGTGAACCCGCCACGAAAAACAGACAATTTGGTGAATAAATTTCGCTCAGCCGGGCTTAAGTAGCGCCAGGTAACATCAAACGCAGTCCGGACACTACGATGACGCTCTGGTAAATCAACGGCTTCGGTCTGTAACAAATCCAACCCATGTTCCAATTCAGATACGGTATCACTGAGTGAAAGGGTGTGTGACCAAATGGCAGCTAACTCAATACCCAGCGGCATTCCCTCCAGCAGTTGACAGGCGCGGATCAGATTCTTCTCATCCCCCTCTCTTAGTGAGAAATCGTACTTAGCCCGTTGGGCCGTGTGCAGGAAAAGTTGTACGGCCGCATAGGAATTAAAATTAGTTTGTCCTATTTCAGGATAAGATAAGCCCTTAATGGCAAGCACCTGTGCCTGATGTAATTTTAAGCGTTCGCGCGAGGTAACGATGATAAAGACCTTGGGGGCAGATTGCAACAATCTAGCTACAATAGTTTCCCCATCCAAAATATGCTCAAAGTTATCCAAAATAAAAAGGAGTTGCTTGTCAGCTAAATGGTTTTGTAACTGCACCAAAGGATCGCCTTGCGCTAAAAAATGGATTTCCAGAACCTGCGCAATCGCAGGAACAATTTGTGAGCTTGAATGCAGAGGGGCTAGAGAGACGAAAAAGAGACCATCGGGAAAATTAGCGGGGTATCCCAATTGGGGACTAGACGGATCGAGCAAATGCTGCGCCGCTGCCAAAGCCAGGCGTGTTTTGCCTATGCCGCCCAGACCCGTGATAGTGATCAGGCGTGTCTGGGGATTATCCAGCCAACCGGTCAATAAAGATAATTCCTCCTCTCGCCCGATGAAGGGTGTAGTTAAGGCTGGAAGATTGTGTGGGACGAAAGAAGCCTTCCATTTGATGCGTTCGTACAGAACGGTTGTTTCAGACGATATGGTCATTCCCAGCTCGGCTTGCAGGATTGCTTGGCAGATCGTGTATTGTTTCAGAGCCGCACTGCGTTGACCGGTTCTAGCCAGAAGTAACATCACCTGACGGTGGACAGCTTCATTCCAGGGGGTTAGTCGGAGTAGTCGGCGGGCGCTACCCAGGGCTGCGGTATAGGCTGCTTGCCTAATCTGCATTTCGATCACGCGGGTTAACACAGCCTCTGCCTTGTGCCGCCAGCGTTCTTGTTCACCTAACAACCAGGTTTCAAACTCAAGATTATCGGCCAGGACGATGCCTTCCAGGAAAATACCACCGATTAAATCTGCTGCCTCTTGCCATTTCTGGGCAGCTTCGTATTGCTGGAATTGGTAGATGTCAACAGCCACTTCGGCTGCGGCCTGTCTTGTGCCTGCCAAAAGGTCCAGTGCAGACCTTTCCGCTCCCACTACAAAAGCCACATCCTGCCGACTAACTCGCCAACAGCCCGGTAGTATTTGCGCCAAATTATGCAGTTCGCGGCGTAGATTGGCTTTGCCTTTGCTCAGTTCTTCATCTGGCCAGAAAAGGACAGCCAGAAAATCGCGGGAGACGGCTCTCTGCTCGGCGACCAGATACCCCAACAAAGCCATCGTCCGCTGTGAACGAAAGCGGGGGACGTTGTCTTTATCACTTTCTACGCGAACGGTGCCCAAAAGTTGAAGCGTAAATCGACTCATTTTTACACTCAAAAATCTAAACGATAAGAGGGATGATGATTTACCTTTAATGATTTAGTTTGTAGATGATACTGTGTCTGATACGGTCAGTCAAAATGGTTGCAGACTTCTGTCTTTTGATCATTTTGTTCATAATAACCGATTTGGTTGCGAACATTTCTTAAGATTCTCGCAGCAAGTGGTATAATGTCTTATCCAAGACGATTACCTGTTTACCTTTAGAAAGTAGCTAGGTTAATAATTTTTGATGTCGCTCGTAAAGATTCAGCTATTTGGAGATTTTCAACTTACGTATAACGGCCGTTCCGTCACTGCCATCAACAGCCCACGCCAACAAAGCCTCCTTGTTTATCTGCTCCTGCACCGCCACCATCCGCAACCACGACGACATATTGCCTTTCTCTTTTGGCCGGACAGCAGCGAGAGACAAGCTCTGACCAATTTGCGTACCCTCTATGCTCGCCTGCGGCAAAAGCTGCCCCAGGCTGACCTGTTCTTGCAGGCTGATGCCCAAACGATGCAATGGCAGATAGACGCTCCCTTTACGTTGGATGTTGCCGAATTTGAAACGGCCGTTTCCACTGCCACCACTGCCACCGAGTGGCAAACGGCCGTTAACCTCTATTCCGGCACCCTCCTCCCCGGCTGGTATGATGAATGGTTGGAACCGGAACGACAGCGGTTGCAGCAACAATTTTTTCAGGCCAATGAAACCTTGATCACGCTGCTGGAGGATCAGCGCAA
>JAGRDI010000451.1 GCA_020432765.1 Anaerolineales bacterium
GCCTTGCCGGCGTGTGCGGAGAAATTGTTGATATGAGACGAGGACTGAGCCTGTCGAAGTCCGGACTTCGACAGGCTCAGTCCTCGTCTTGCAATCAGATTACATCAACAAAACTTCCGTATACCCGCCTTGCCGCTTTGCAATCTAAATATCTCTCCCTGTGTCCTTTACGCCTTCGTGATTGTTTCCCTTGCGTTCCCTCCAACTTTATTTTATACTTATGTCTATTAGATTATGTTTATTTAGAGCTTGTGAGGTAAACTCTTTTTAACATAAATCATGAATCTTATTAAGAAGTACCATAACTAAATAACGGCAGCACGACAGTGAGTTTCCTAATTTTTGGATATTTCTGCTGTTGACCCGTTCTACTATTGCGTTGGTATCTAGCTTTGCGGAGTTAATCTGATGGGTTACATCGTTGGTCACCCCATAAAACACCCAAAAGACTTTTACGGCCGTTTCCAGGAAGTCGCCCGCTTTTACGAAATCGTTGCCGGTGATCAAGCCCAATCTGTCAACATTCTAGGGCTGCGTCGATCAGGCAAAACGTCATTCCTACAATATATTGCCCATCCTGAAGTAATGACTCGCTACCTGCCAGATGCACAGCGCTATGTAATCATCTACCAGGATATATCGATCTGTAAAAACACGGCCGATTTTTACCACCGCATCCTCAGTCAACTACAGCGCATTCTCAAAAGCCGCCAACCCAGTCATTCATGGTCCCTTCCAGAAGCAGGGCAAGCAGCAATCCACGATATCGAAACATTTCTGCCGCAATTCCCAGAGTACCGCTTCATCCTTTTGCTAGACGAATTTGATCGCCTTAGAACCGGTCAATTTGATCAAAATTTCCTGGCTGAACTGCGGGCACTGACTATCCATTGGGAATATGAATTAGCCTGTGTAACCGCATCATTTTGGGACATCTACCAGCTCGGTGAATATGTCAGCCTGCAGCCAACCTCTCCCTTCTATAACATTTTTTACCCTTCTCCCATCATTTTACATGGCCTCGAAGCAGCAGAGATTGAACAGTTAATTCAAACGCCAGCAGCAGAAGAAAATCTACCCTTCTCACCAAAAGAACTCGCGACCATTTATCGGCTTGCCGGTTCATTGCCATTTTTCATTCAAGCAACAGCCGCCGACAGCTTACGACGTAAAAAACAAGGGGAATCGCTCTCAAGTGCCAAAGCGATCCGTCAGTTAACTGCCAATCTGTCAACTTATTTCAAACAATGGTGGCAGCAATTTAGTCTGCTCGAACAGGAGATATTATGTAATGTTGCCCAATTTAATCACACTAAAAATCTGACCTTTAACCAGGATGATATCGAGGTAACCAAAACCCGTTTTATAAACTTTGGTCTCATTCGAAAAGTCGAAGATACCTTAACCATTAATGGGGACATCTTTACGCTTTGGTTAAATCGGAAAAATAGTGAAAACAAAAAAACAAACCATCAAACAACAGTAAAAAACAGCCCATATGACAAAGTCTTGTTAAAACAAAAAATCAACACCCATTTCAACAAAGAAGAAGTCGATGAAATTTGTTTTGATCTCAATGTTGATAAAGGGCAGCTGCGCACCAGCCGCAAAGCAGAATTGGTCATTGATCTGATCGATTATCTAGAACGCCGCCGCAGTTTGCCCGCACTCGTCACAGCCTGCCAAGAACGCCGCCCTCATGTAGATTGGTGAGCGGGGTTACAATGTAAAGGTTGCAGGAAAGTGTATTTCTTATTACTACTTACCCCCTACCCCTTCACCACTTTGCCACTTTCTCACTTTCCCATACAATTGGCTTCATGAGCCAGATACCTATCTACACAATTGGCTATGGTGCCCGCAAAATAGATGCTTTTATTGCTGTTCTCAAGGCAAATAATATCGCCTACCTGATTGACGTTCGCTCCAAACCATACTCGCGTTACAAACCTGATTTTTCAAAAACAGCTTTAGAAGAACATTTACACGCTCACGAAATTCGTTATGTTTTTATGGGTGATCTGTTGGGTGGCCAGCCAGATGATCTGGATTGTTATACGGATGGCAAGGTCAATTATGCAAAAGTGAGTGTCAAAGGGTTTTATCAGCAGGGCATCGGCCGTTTACAAGCTGCCTACACCCAAAAAATACCCGTCGCCATTATGTGCAGCGAAGGTAAACCGGAACAGTGCCATCGCAGCAAGTTGATCGGCAAAACGCTCATCGCTCAGGGTATCGAACTCATCCATATCGATGAAAAAGATCAGCTAATTAGTCAAGATGATGTGTTATTACGCTTAAACAAAGGACAGCCCAGTTTATTTGGCGCAGATTTTCAGCAATTTACCTCACGCAAACGGTATCAAGATGACGAAAGTTAAATTTATCACGATTGGTGCTTTTGGCTTCACAGAAAATGCTTTTTTCGCAGCCTTGGCAGCCGCTCAAGTGGATACATTTTGTGATATTCGCCAGCGGCGCGGCGTGCGTGGCGCGACATATGCCTTTGTCAACAGTAAACGCTTGCAGGCACGTCTAAGCGAGATGGGCATCCGTTATCTGCATCGCAAAGATTTGGCACCAACAACGGCCGTTCGTCAACAACAACACATGGCCGACAAAGCCAACAAAACAGCTAAACGCCAACGCAGCACTCTCAGCCCTGCCTTCATCCAGGCATATCAAGACGAAATTCTCAACCAGTTCGATCCACAAACACTTCTAGATGATTTGCCACCAGAAGCCGCAGTCGTGGCATTATTTTGTGTGGAAAAAGAGCCGGCCGCTTGCCACCGATCATTGGTTGCGGGTCGTTTGGCTCAAGCTTTAAACATAGAAATTAAGGATATTGTACCCTAACATGAAAGTAGTTATTGTCGCCAAAACGCGCATGGGCAGTGGGGCTTGTATTGGAGGATTGACATTCGACGGCCGTTCCCTACGTCTCATCGCCCCCGATGCTGATACAAACGATAAATTCAACCAGGAATACAATGTCGGCGATGTCTGGGATGTCGAGTATACACCTGATCCCGACCTTACCCCACCCCACACCGAAAATATCATTGTACACTCAAAACGGCGTTTGCCGGCCATTGATGATGTTGCCGGTTTCATCCATAATCACATGCCACCCCAAAATGGCGGACCGGAAGTCTTGTACGCCGGTCTCGTGCAACAAACCCGCGCTGGTGTGCAATACATCAGCGCACGCACAGGCATTCCTGCCTACAGCACCATGTTCTGGCAGCCAGATAAACCGCTTGTGCGCGATGATGATGCCAAACGCATTCGCTACCGTTATCCCACGGCGGACGGCGGCCGTAGTGTGACTTTTGTCGGTTTCCAGGAGCCGCCAGACGAAATTCCTGCCGGCAGTTTGTTACGCATTTCGTTGGCGCATTGGTGGCGGCCAAGTGACATGCCTGATGGAGAACTGCGCTGTTATGTACAGCTATCTGGTTGGTATCAAGCTAAAGTGGTTGATGAGTGGGCTTTGCCTGATTGGCTGCCCGAGGATGAGTATGCGTTCAATGATTCCCATCCCGAAAATATGTTGACACCCTCAAAAGTAACTATAATCCCGTCGACAACCCCCTTTGTGCCACCAGACCTGTCAGCAATCAAAACGAAGCTAAAACAGGTTTTTGGTTATGATGAATTTCGGCCGTTGCAAACCGAAGTGATCAAATCTGTGCTCAATAAACAAGATGCGATGGCCATCATGCCCACCGGCAGCGGCAAATCGCTCTGCTATCAGTTCCCGGCCCTGGTGATGGATGGCACCGCCGTCATCCTGTCGCCGCTGATCGCGCTGATGAAGGACCAGGT
>JAGRDI010000452.1 GCA_020432765.1 Anaerolineales bacterium
CGGCGCTGCCACGCCTGGTAATCATCAAAAACAGGTTGTGGTGTCGCTCCAAAAGAACCGTGGTTGAGGAAGGTAATATCAGGGTCAAGTAAAAATAGTTCGCGCATTGATTGTCCGCTTATTTAAACATGTCAGGTTTTTTGATCATTCTGCTCAATTAACATATGTGTTTGAAACCTAACATGTTTTGAGTTTGAGCGGGTGATTTTATCCCTTGGTTTGATTGTTCACAAATTCATCAAGTCTGCGTGAAAAATTAATGTCGATTGAGACAAATTGTGGCATTATGGAGGTATCGCTTTGAGGAAGGATGTACACATGAAAAAATTAATTCTGATTTTATCCAGCACTTTGATTGGCTTGGTTTTGGTTTATGGATTGGCACTTAGTTTGCAACAGGTAGCGAGTGCAAATTCCCCCCGCAAAACAGCTCCTGCGGTAGTCGTTGATTTAGGCACGCTTGGTGGTGATGTGAGCATTCCCAAAGACATCAACAATCTTGGTCAAATTGTCGGCTCATCAACCTTAACAGATGGAGAGGCTGAACAGGCATTTGTTTGGTTTGAGGATGTGATGACACCGTTAACTTTGCCCGCTGTGCCCACAGATACCATCATTTCAGCTTCACATGCGTACGGGATTAATGAAGATGGCTTGATCGTTGGGGATTATATAAGTGTTAGTGAGGATTTATCGGTAACTTTGCCGCTGCTCTGGGCCGCTGAAATGGTGACACCGCTTGAGGTGATCAGCGCTACACAGGCGACGGCGCGTGATATCAATGACAGTGGTTTGAGTGCCGGGCACTCATTGACCGAAACTGAGAATATGCTTTTGGTATGGCAGTTGGCTGCACTTACAGAGACGGCGGCGTTTAGTGATAGTTTGGGGATGGCAGCGGCCGTTAATAACCACAATCAAATTGCCGGCACGATAGAAGACATGTCTGGTACACAGCATGCCTTCATTTACACCGCTACCTTATTAATGGATATTGGCACACTCGGCGGCACAAGCAGTATGGCGTATGACATCAACGATCTAGGTCAAGTTGTCGGAACGGCCGCGCTTACAGATGACATCAGCAGCCACGCCTTCATCTGGCAAGATGGCGTTATGCAAGATTTGGGTGTGCTGGCAGCGTCAGGGCCAGCGCCAACGGCTACCAGTGCTGCTTTGGCTGTGAATGCATTCGGTGTAGTTGTAGGCCAATCGCAGCTGGATGGTGAAACACACGCGGTTTTGTGGGAAGATGACAGCATTCTAGACTTGAACACGTTGCTGCCGGTGGATTCGCCATGGGAATTATTGATTTCTGCCACGGGCATCAATGATTTGGGTTTGATTATTGGTACGGGTCTGATCGATGGTGAACTGCATGGATTTTTGTTGCAACGGCCGTTGCCCACCCACGATCTCTTCTTACCCATTGTTCCCCATGGCCCTTCGCCAACACCTACGCCCACGCCAACGGCAACACCCGCACCCACATCGACACCGGACCCCAACAGCCCCAGCTATGATATGACCGATTATATGATCAGCGATGGTGTTCTCTATGAAGTGCGGCATAGTGGTGGTTCGCAGGCTCGGCACCAAACGCAGCTTGGTCCTAACCGTTTTTACCATACCAAAGGCAATGAAATTTCTGCTGAATGGGAAGAGTTATGGGATACATCAACCTCTATTTATCGCGGCACCGACACGAGTCCAGGTAGTGGGCTTTATTACACCTTATACGAAAATAACGGCTATGGCTCTGATTGGAGTCCGCGCATTTGGCAGGTAGGTGATATTTACTACCGCGAACCACTTGTTATTTTCTATCGCAAATCCAATTGCAGCATTTTTAACAGCGGTGTCCAGCCTAGTTGGTTACGTTTTGATGCTTACCACGAAACATATACTTTCGAAAGCGGTATCACACTTTCAGGTGTGGTTGAATTAGGCTGGTTGTTATCACCAGGCGGGCCGACTATTGAAAGCTACTTCTATGCTAAAGATTTTGGTCTGGTAGGCTGGGGCAGTGATGACCGGGGCTATAGTTATATTAGCGAGATTCATGACCCAGGGGCACGTCCCGACAACAAACGCGAAGTCATTTCCTGTTTGCAAACCTATGCGACGACCAAAGAACTGCTGCAGAGAAATCCAGGCATTAACTTAGGGCCGCTGCCTGTAGAACTCTCGCGGTTGGTCAAGTGAGACATAAATGGAATTGAATCGTGCCTGGATCGGGGTTAAAAGCATCTATTTGACCAGATTTTTTCCCATGCCTGGCACTGCCGGCGGGTTTATCTGTGATTTACCTACGGATGACCAGTTATTTGTCAGTACTGATTGAATTCACCTTCCAATCGTTTTAAACTGGAACCAATAGGAAGAGGCAGGCGTCAATCGTTAGAGGATCCCGATTTGATTGGTCAGGTTTAATGACAGACAAAAACGCAGAAATAACAAATAACGAATCTCTTCAGACTGTTTGGATTCCGGTTACGGATCAGGCACAAAAACGACGGCCGTTTCAATCTATTTTCATGCTGTTTGGCTGTTTAGTTGTGTTGACTGGTGTTGTTGTGGCCTTTACGGCCGTCACCGGATTTTTACTCTACAGCCAGGCGTTCATTTTGCCCGGTGTACGTGTGCTGGACCAAACTTTAGCCTGGCAATCTCCCGCTGCTGCGGCTGTACAATTGCAAACGTTTTGGGAGACACAAACCGTTACACTCACAACCGATAATGAGACCTGGACACTTGCCCCTGCTGAACTAGGATTGGTTTTTGATGCGCAGGGGACGGTTCAAACTGCGCTTGATTACGGCCGTTCCCCCCAAACGCTGTCTGCACTCTTCAAGGGCCAACGTGATGTGCCCCCCGTTTGGACATGGGATCAAAATCAGGCAGCAGCAGCATTGACAAATTTAGCCGGCAGCATCGACAGGTTACCCCAAGATGCAAATATACAAGTTGTGGGCGGGGTTGTGCAGCCCATCGCCGCGCAAAACGGCCGTCGCCTGGATGTAGACGCAACGTTGGCCGCTGTGAATCCAACCCAGCTGTTGCAAACCCGCACACTGCCCCTGGCAGTTGAGCCGCTCTTGCCGACCATAACTGATGTAAGCGATACAATCTCGGCCATTGAAGGCTTGTTGACCAATTCTATACAAATTCAAGTGGTTGACCCCGTTAGAGATGAAACCCAAACCTGGACCCTCACGCCGGATATTTGGAATAAGTGGGTATCTGTCCAGCACGCGCCAGAACAGCCCGCTGGATTCACATGGACTTTGCAAGCAGACTTGGTGGCGGGGTTTATCGATCAACAGGCGCTTTCATTGGGTACGGATCGGTATGTGGATGCGGCAGAGGTTGCAACGGCCGTTGCTGAGGGATTACGTGGAGGTGAAACGGCCGTGATGGCACGCATCTACCATCATCCACACGAACATATCGTGCAATCTGGCGAAAGCATGGCGTTGATTGGTTACAATTACGGCATCCCTTACCCCTGGATTCAACAAGCCAATCCTGATGTCACCAGCCTGATTCCCGGCCAGGCGATCATCATTCCTTCTCCAGATGAGATGCTGCCATTGCCGCCGGTTGCTGACAAACGTGTCATCGTCAGCATCAGTGAACAGCGCACACGTGTCTATGAAAATGGTGCGCTGAAGTGGGATTGGCCTGCCAGCACGGGCATCAACGACAGTCCGACTGCGCCGGGCATCTTCCAAATCCAATCCCACGATCCCAATGCTTATGCCTCCAATTGGGATCTCGAAATGCCCAATTTTATGGGTATTTATCGCCCCGTGCCGACCTCTGATTTCATGAACGGTTTCCACGGCTTTCCCACACGGGGCGGTTCTCAACTGCTGTGGACCGGCGATCTGGGTCATAAAGTCACCTATGGCTGTGTCTTGCTCAGCTCAGAAAATGCTTCCATACTATATGATTGGGCTGAAGAAGGCGTTGTTGTTGAAATAAAACCTTAAGGTAAGTATTCAGCGAATCAGCATGTCAGCAGTTCAGCTCGCGTTGTTCGGATATTCTGATAAAAGTCTATATCAATCATTTTCTAGCTGATCAGCCGGCTAGCTGGCTATCTCATTGGCACAAATGCGGCT
>JAGRDI010000453.1:0-5330 GCA_020432765.1 Anaerolineales bacterium
GACGAAATATCTTCACGGAAGCGTGGCCCTGGAATTGCCAGGAACATATTGCTGAAGTCTGAAGGCACAGAAAGGTCCGATGCTTGGCGGAAACGGCCGTGTTGATTTTCCACCCTGCCTGCAACCAAGAAGCGACAATCGGCTTCACGAATAGCAGCTAAGGCATGCAGCATATTGGCGTGGCTGTCTTGATAATAACGCGGTTGTAAAATGCGTACGGCCGTGTCATACCCAACCACAAAAGTCGTCGAAGGATAGAGCCGTGCTTTCTCAACAAAGGTGGGCGCATTGCTGGCAAAAACCATATACCGTCCGGCAAACTGTGCCATGCGTTGTAATACAGTATTTGTCGCTAAAGGGGGTTTGTCGGCATTGAGTGCTGTGAGTTCAAATACAACTGGGTGGCCTAATATTTTCTCTGCCGCTGCCGCCAAGCTAAGATGCCCCGAATGTAATGGATTGAAAGAACCCGCAAGCAGTCCCTTCGCTTCACTCGAATTTGTGCAGATACGGCCGTCGGCATGGATGCCAAATAAGTCGATTTGCTCCGTATGTAATTGCCGCGCCATCGACGCATAATCAAACAGTTCCATCGTGAGATCGTCATCAGTTCGCAGTCCTAGTGGAAGGCGTTTTTCTAAATGGCATGCTTCTGCAATAGCGTTCAACATAACACGACTAACAATCTCTTCTTCGCCGGTTCGATCGCGTGCACCTTTGTCAAGGAAGAAGTGATACCCTATCAAGCGTTCAGGCTGCCAGGTTGCGATGTGGGCACGATGGGGACCGAGTTTGGGACGATCCGTGATGATGGTGGCCGTACAAGCGATTCCGATTTGTGAATTATCCTCGGCGGCCAACCAGCGTGCGCGTGTGTATGCGCGTCCGGCTAAAAAGCGTGCTGACTCTGCCGAGACATATTGCTCAGGAACTTGCCCCAGGAACTCGTTAAAGGCGGCTGCACTATAAGGAACCAGTACTTCCAGAACTGTGCGTGAGGCACCCGCGACACCCAATAAATTGGAAATCGCGTGGGTCCCAGCCCCGGCAGCAACTAGCATCAGGTCATAATGGCTGTCGTGCAGCGTTTTGATTAATTGATATGAATCAGCATCCATATAGAGGATTTTAGCAAAATTTAGTTGTTAAGGGCGAAAATGTGTATAGAACAAAGTAATGAACGAATGTTCTTGTTGCTTTTTAGCGTGTTGCGCTAAAATTAGCGTCGCTTTCATTGATTTATTGATGTCCATTATGATAACTTTTCTGAATAAAAACTATGTCTATTGATGAAAATTCTCCATTCTTGATACAGAAAAGAGAGGCTTTTGTCTGGTTGTTAACATCCCTTGCCGGGTTGTTGGCTGGGATTTGGTTCCTGGGACAGGCACGTGACCAATCGGTACAAAACACCCCACCCTATATTGCGGTTTTGCTGTTACTGTTGAGTGCATTGGCGCTTTGGTTTGGCCGCCGCGCAGCAATGCCTGTCGCTGCGAACCGCGAAGAACTGCGTACGACTTCAATCTATGCGTTAGGGTTTGCTGCATTATCAGAAGTGACTTTTTCGTGGCGATTGCTGGCCTTGTTTGCTGCTGTTGGTTTGTCCATTTTTACCTTATGGCAAATTCCACAATTGACGGCGACGGATAATTATACGGCCGTTACGCTAACCTGGTTGGCTGCATTTTTGCTATTTGCCTTAGCTGTTCTCCATCCTCGCGACCATTTAATTGATTGGCGTGGCAAACTATCAGAAAATCGTTGGGCCTTTGGGGCTTTGTTTTTGATCGCAAGCATTGCTCTAATTGTACGTGCCTGGCAAATCGAAACCATTCCTTTCACACTTGGTGGCGATGAAGCGTCACAGGGGTTGGAGGCGTTGCGTGTATTAAATGGTGATTTGCGTAATCCCTTCACAACGGGTTGGCTGGGTGTGCCCACGATGAGTTTCTTTTTTAACAGCCTTTCCCTCAATTGGATGGGCAGCACGATTACCGCGCTGCGTTTGCCATGGGCGTTAATCGGCACAGCGACGGTTGTTGCGACATTCTTTTTGGTACAGCAGCTGCATGGCACAAAATTGGCTTTGGCAACGGCCGTACTGCTTGCCACCTATCATTATCACATCCATTATTCACGCCTGGGTTCTAACCAAGTTGCCGATCCCTTTTTCTTGACTTGTGCCCTTGTTTGCATGGTTTATGGTTTACAAAAACAGAGTCGTTTAGGGTGGCTGCTGGCTGGTGCCATTGCTGGCCTTGCTTTTTACTTTTATGCTGGTGCTCGCCTGACACCGGTTGTGATGACGGCCGTATTAGGTTATCTCTTCATTCTGTCACCGCGTGACTTTTGGCAAAAGAATCGCGTGGGCATTTTGATCATGGTGGGCGTTTTTTTGATTGTGGCCGCGCCGATGATGCAATATGCACTGCGCTACCCTGGCGAATTTAACGCACGCCTGAACCAGGTTGGCATCATCCAGAGCGGCTGGTTGGTGAATGAAGTTGAAGTGCGCGGTACATCAATGCTCTCAATCTTGTGGGATCAATTCCAGCGTGCGGCGCTGGCATTTAATTATTATCCCGACCGCACAGTCTGGTACGGTTTAACTGAACCACTGCTCGATCCTATATTCGGTGGCTTTTTCTTGCTCGGTTTGCTCTATGGCACCATTCAGTTGTTTGATCGTCAGACTGGTCCCCGTGTCGCGCCTTTTGTGGCTTGGTGGTGGGGTGGTATGTTGTTAGGCGGCATGTTGACGGAGAGTCCGCCATCCAGCCAACGGCTGATCACGCTGGCGGTGCCGGTCTGCTTTTTTATCGCGTATGCGTTGTGGGAACTATTGCTTTTGGCCCAGCAAACTTTTCGGCGTTTGCCGGCGACACTGCTGCTGATTATCTTCCTATTTATGTTTGCCTTCACGAGTTTGACCACGTATTTTGTGGAATACACGCCGCAGCGTCGTTACGGTGGGCACAATGCTGAAATGGCAACACAGATCGCCCCAATGTTGAATGCCCAAAAAGCAGATAGACGTTTCTATTTTGTGGGCGCGCCCTGGATGTATTGGGGCTTTGCGACTTTGCCCTATTTGGTGCCAAATGCCGACGCACAGGATTTAGAGGAGCCGCTGCAGCATCCATTAGACCCGGCCCTGCTGCCGGCAAACAAAGCTGCAACTTTCCTGGTGATTCCACCGCGTCAAGCTGAGTTGACTATTTTGCAGCAGGCCTACCCACAAGGTAAAACGACTGAGATATTTTCTCCGGTAGACGGCCGTCTTATGGTTACCTTATTTGATGTGCCCGCAGCTTTTGAGTAACGTAAAAAAACCTTAAAAAATCTTGACAGTTATTAAAAACTTATATAAAATATTGTCTGAATTTTGTCGCGGGAATTCGGCCTATTTAATCAAAGTTATCTGTACCCGCTCAACTTACCAACTATATAATCATAAAGTAGTATCATTTCCCATGTCGCGTTTCAGCTTAGCCCGCCGCTGCCAAGCCTGTCTGTTCCAGTCATGCTTACAGCGGGGAGGATCCAGCTATGTCAACCCGTTCCGTCGCCCGTTTTATTTTGGTTATTGTTGCCACGCTCGTGATATTGTCTCTCAACCCTCGTGCCGTGCCTGCTCAAACAGAAACCGGTGCCTTCTTGTTCTATACCGGAGAAAAAGAATATCCTCCTATGCCAGAGGGCACGGCCGAAATTGTCCTTACAACAAAAGAACAACCTGTCTCTCTGCACCCACTCCCCCTCAGCGCCACCCTGATTGGCGATCCCCCTGCCACCCTCCAAATCAGCACCTTATCGCCAGAGCAAGCCACCGCCCTGACCCCGCTCGGGTTTGCCTTCGAGCTAAACAGCGACGCCGACACAGCCATCCAACTAACTCTGGACTACAGCCAAATCCCGCTTCCCTTTGGCGGAAGCATCCACGAACGGCTGACATTGCGTCGCGTAGCAGCTTGCAGCGAAACTGACAGCTCATCAGGCTGCCTGGATTTCCAATCCGTTCCTGTGCGCAACGACCCTACCAACCACCAACTCATCATTGACCTGGCCAGCCCCAACGGCCGTTTTATTCTCAGCAGCCAGGCCATCGGCAGCCAAAGCAACTATTCACTTACACCATTTAGCGTCGTCAGCAGCTACCAGGTTGACCTCAACAGCGGCGCCTTCACCACCGGCTACCCCATCCCTGTGCCGCCCGCGCGTGCCGGCGCCGCTCCCGCCATCAATCTCAGCTATAACAGCGGCATCGTTGACGGCATGCACACCCACAAAAACAACCAGCCCGGCAGCATCGGCATCGGCTGGAACCTGAACACAGGCGCCATCACGCGCCACCTCAAAACCTGTGTTGGCATCAGCGCCGCGCCCGGCGACCACTGCCTCACCGGCGACAACTACTCCATTGTGCTCAACGGCGTCAGTTCGCGCCTGGTCAAAGAGAGCGGCAACATCTACCGCTTGCAAAACGACCCCCATTGGCAAGTCGAAATGCTCACCAGCGCCGAGACAGAACACCCCGATGCCCAAAAAGAGTATTGGCTTGTCACTACGCCGGATGGCACACAATACCGTTTCGGCGGCGAGATCGTGCCCGAAAGCGGCGCCGACCAGAACTCCGTCTTCTACACCACCGTCTACAACACCGGCAGCACCTGCGGCAGCTTCCCCTATGACCTGTGTGACAAAGCATGGCAGTGGAACCTGGATCGCGTCGAAGATACACACGGCAATGTAACCAACTATTTTTACGAAGTCGAAACTAACTATTACAAAGGGCGCAACAACTCATCCAGCGCCTACCGCCGTCAATATATCCGCGCCGGTCAACTCATCCGCATCGAATACAGCACGACCGCCGGTCAAAACGAAGCGCCGCAGGCACGCGTGCTGTTCAATACCGAAATGCGCTGTGCCAATCCCACTGTCGCCGCCGGCTGTGATTGGCATGCAGATTTTCCCGACACGCCCGGTGACCTGACCTGCGCTGCTGCGGGTACATGCAGTCAGAAAAGTCCCACCTATTGGAGCCAACGGCGTGTGGGCAGCATCCAAACCCAAATCTATGACACGAGCAACGGCCGTTGGCAAATGGTTGCCCATACCAATCTCGACCAGGGCTTTCCTGTGCCGCCCAACGATAGTCAGGGTGATGGCAGTGAACCTAAGCTGTGGCTGGGTGGTATTTCGCAGCATCCCGGCGGAGATTTTTCACAGTGGGCATTTATCCAACATGAAGCGGAAAACTATGATGGACAAAGCGGCATCACGACAGGCACAGCAGAGGATATAGGACAAGGCAGTTATGCAGG
>JAGRDI010000453.1:5478-6774 GCA_020432765.1 Anaerolineales bacterium
TCTACCATTACCGTTCCGCATACAGGTAGTGGCCAACAGTGGCAAAGCGTTGATGCAACCGTCACAGATGCTGGCGGTATCCATGACCTCTATCTGGTATTCAAAGGGGGCAGTGCCAATCTCAACTGGTTCCGAATCAGCCCGCATTTTGGTTCCGGAAGCCCCCATCCCGGCTTACCGGCAGTGAGTTATGATTACGAGATGCTCAGCAACCGGCGCAACTACAACGTAGCCGGTATCTCGCCAATGCGTATGCCGCGCATCGACAAACTAACCACCGAATTGGGCGGTGAGGTCGACATCAGCTACGGCCAAAGCCACCCCTGCCCCGTCACGCCCAGCCCCGTGATCCACATGCCCTACGACTGTTTCATGGCCTGGGACAACAATCCGGACAACCCCTCATTCGCCGGTTGGGTCGTGTGGCAGAAGTACAAAGTCTTGCAGCAGCAAACTTCCGATGCCTTCAGCGGCAACCCGACACAAACATTGACCTTCGACTACTCCACACCCCAATGGCATTACAGCAACAACCCCGTGCTGCCGGAGGCGGACGAATGTGGTGGGGGCGGTTACCCCTTCCCGTGCGCCACCAACCATTGGAACGACTATCGCGGCAGCAAAATCGTCACCGTCAGCGACGACAGCGGGGCGCAAAACGAGTATCGTTTTTATACCGGCATGGATGATGATCGTGCTAACATCCCTGGCGGTAATTATAACGCCACCATCACCCTCAGCGATGGCTCCACGCGCACCGACAGCAGCTGGCTGGCGGGTCAGTTGGCCGAAAACCGCCGTCTCGACAGCAGCGACAACGCCCTCACTAAAACGGTCAACTGGTACACGGCCGTCAACACCGCCGGTTCCGGTATCTATGCCGCCTATTTTGTCGCCCCGCAAAAGACAGAAGAGACGCGCTACGGCACGGTTGACAAAACGACACGCACAGAATATGAATACGACGGCTACGGCAACCTGACCCGCGAAATCCTGCACGGCGACATCGACACCACAAATGATGATCGTAACATCGAGACGAGCTACCTCTACAATACAACGGCCTACATCGTCAACCGCCCACAGTGGATGAAGCTGTGGGCGGGCACAACCTCCGGAATTAGTGGAGATGAGGAAGCACTGACGCAATTTGCTTATGATTTCCAGGGTGTAGGCTTTCCACCGGCGGTGGGCAATTTGACCTTGGAACGTGCCTTCTCGCAGCTGCTGCCCACCGGCATCACCCACGACACCGCCATCAATTACGATCCCTACGGCCGTCCTATTTCAGTCACC
>JAGRDI010000454.1:0-2719 GCA_020432765.1 Anaerolineales bacterium
CGGCTACAGTGCGGGAATTGCCGGCTACTGAAAAACCGTGATCGAGAATACCATCAATTTAATATCAGGCTAACAACCTGATAGCGGTAAGGTGCCTGGGTGGTTATCGTCTTGGTGAATCCTAAACATTTTTCCAAGCGCCTCGCCTCTATCTAAATCTCGTTTTATTTGGGGCGCAGCCAGACACGGTTGCTATGGTAAGTGCTTTGACCTGCCATGTCACCGAGTGCATCGGAGGTTGTCCAATTGATATTACGGCCGTTTCCCAACTTACTCCACCGGCCTTTCGGCGCAACCACAACACCCGGTCGTACCCCATCTGTCACCACGGCACGCAGTTCACACCAGCCACGGCCGTTTTCAACCACAACTTGCTCACCATGCTGAATGTCCCGTGCGGCGGCATCGTCAGGATGAATTTCTACAAAGGGTGTGCCCGCTTGACGTAGTAATCCAGGTTGATTCGCCAGACTGCTGGTCACAAAAAAATGACCGGCACTGGATATCAAAGACAGTGCCTCTTCGGGAGGAAAACGGCCGTTTCTCTCCACAGCCCCATCGCCACCTACAAACCCGTCATCCTCCACATCTCTCCAACCAGGCAGCGGATCCAACCCTTGATCCGCCATAAATTGGCTGTATAACTCAACTTTGCCGCTCGGTGTGGGGAATTTACCATCGGCAAAAGGTACAGACGGCTCGATCTGCATTGCCTGCCACCCTTCGGTTTTTAGACGCTCGACCGTGATACCTTTAAGGACGGGATTGGTAACGGCCGTTGCCGCCAATACCTCATCAATCACTGCATCCACATCTTGCTGCAGCCAGGGTTCGTCAAAACCCATCTCCGCTGCTAACAAGCGCATCACATCCCAGTTACTCTTCGCCTCGCCCAAAGGCGGAATCGCTTGTTGGTTATAGGAAACCGTCGCGTGACCATATGCCTTATGCAGATCAGTTTGTTCTAATTGGGAAGTGGCCGGTAAAACGATATCAGCATAATCGGCCGTATCCGTCATAAACAGCTCATGTACTACTGTAAACAAATCTTCACGTTTTAAGCCGGCCACCACCTTGGCGGCATTCGGTGCAATCGCCGCCGGATTGGAGCCAAAGACGAACAATGATTTGAGCGGGGGGTCGGCCGTTTCGCCCAACAAAGCCGCCCCCAAACGATTCATATTTACCCAACGGCCAGGTTTAGGACATTCATCCCAATAATTCATTGCTTTGAAATCCCATGTAACATAACCGCTGGCACTGTACATCAAACCGCCACCAGGCACGCCATACTGCCCGGTGAGCGCCGGTAACATGCAAATCGCACGCGCCGTTTGGCCGCCGTTATGATTACGCTGCACGCCATCAGCCAGTTTGATCACACTGGGACGCACAGAAACATACAGATGTGCCAATTTGAGAATATCGTCTACGGCAACACCTGTGACGGCCGCAACTCGTTCGGGGGGATACTCAGCCAAACGTGCACGTAATTCAGTCCACCCAACCGTATTGGCGTTTAACCATTTTTCATCATGCTTGTTTTCGGCAACGATGGCATGTGCCATGCCCAAAGCCAACGCACCGTCCGTACCGGGTCTGGGCATGATGTGCCAATCTGCCTTTTTGGCGGTGCGCGTGCGTCGTGGATCAATCACAATAAGCTGACAGCCTGCACGTTTGGCTTTGATAATCTGTGACATAAAATGCGGTGCTGTGGATGCAGGATTATGCCCCCAAACGATCAGCAACTTGCTTTGCATCAGGTCGGCGTATGCAGGAATGCGACGTGCGCCCAAGGTTTGGTTGACAGCAAATTCAGCCGCTGCGCCACAAATCGAACGCTGCAGTTGGCTGGCACCCAGCCGGTTCCAGAAGCGCGTGCTGGCCACACTCATCTGCACAAGACCTAATGTGCCACTGTAGCTGTATGGCAAGATCGCTTCGGCTCCATACTGTTCAATGATCGCCCGCCAATTGCGACCGATTTCAGCCATGGCTTCTGCCCAGCTAATACGCTGCCATTGTCCGCTGCCTTTGGGTCCCACCCGTTTCAAGGGGTATTGCAGACGGTCAGAATGGTAGACGTGATCGAGATACGGGCGTACTTTACCACACAGCCATCCTTGCGTAATCGGATGGTCGGGATCGGCGTAAAATTTCACGGCACGGCCGTTTTCAACTTCCGTAATCACAGAGCAAGTATCAGGACAATCATGGGGACAAACGCCGTAAATTTTCTCAACCATCATGATTTTGGTTCAATCTCAAATTCCAAACGTGAATGATAGAAGTATACATCGAATTCCATAAAGAAGTTGGTCTGCCCAAGGATAAAATGATATTTTACCACATCAAATCTCTCTTATGTTCCCTGCTGGTATCAGCCAGAATCTCCATCATGGGCAGCGCATAAGACAAACGCTTTTGTGTTTCTGCCAAGCTATTTTCTCGTTCTCGCTTTAGCTGTGCCGCATCACAATTAAGAATAAACGGGTCCTCCCAGGCTAGCCAATCAACATAGTCAGCTTGCGCAACGGCCGTTGCCAATGGCACACTCAAAAACGCACGCTCAAAAACAGATTCCAATTCTGGTTTTATGCGCTGCAAATGTGGAAAAAACAATCTTTCCGGATCATTCATTGGCATGACAATTACTGGTTGCATAAAAAAACGTCTTCATGACTTACATCAAGCCGAAAGTATGCTGATGGACAAT
>JAGRDI010000454.1:2767-18073 GCA_020432765.1 Anaerolineales bacterium
CCCGGCCGCTCGTAAAAATCGGCTTGTACCAGCTCTTCACCCGGCCAGGCTGTGAATTGGGAGAAGGTGCTGCGAACGGCCGTATACACAATCCCATCGCACACCGTTTGCAGCGAGCGATGCACATGTCCATAAAACACGCCACGCAAACGTTCACGCGCAGGTAGTAAGGCCTGGTGAAATTCCGTGCCATTCAACAACGGCATATTCGTGTCCATCCACGTTGAGTTCATGGGCAATGTTGGAAAGTGTAGAAAAATGGTCAGCGGCGGGCCTTCAGACTGCGCCTCACGCCGTACGATTTCCATTTGATCCGCTGGTAAAATGCCGTGTGGTTGAATTTCCTCTGGCCCTTTACCATCTAAAACCAAAAAACGATACCCTTTAACTTCAAAAGCATAAGTCAACTTATCAGGATCGGGAAGCAAATCGTGTTTGGGACCTATGGTCATATGTTGTTTGATCGATACGGCCGTGTCATGATTGCCATTCACATAATAAACAGGAACCTGAATCCGTCCCAATGTCTTAGCCGCCTGTGCGTAAGCTTCAGAAGATGGATTTGAAACCACATCGCCTGTATGCACAACAAAATCAGGTTGCACCGGCAGCGTGTTGATGATATCCACAATACGTTGCGCATGTGGCAAAGATAAATGACCATGGCGACTGTACCCGGCAGTAGGACCAATATGGGTATCACTGATGTGGACAAAATAGAGGTTTTCTGTTGGCATCAAGAGGAACCCTAAGAAAAATGACTACAACGAATTGAAAAAGGAACGAATTAAGATGAATTCAAAAATTCGTTCCTGTCTGAACTTATATTGAGCTTGTCGAAGTATTCGCTGTAGCCACCCAAACGTTGCCTAAGGCATCGCAATCATTGTCGCACTCAGGTCAGCGACCAATGTTGATACCGATGAATTCATTAACGCAAAAAATCCAGATGGCGCAATGCCAATCCAGAAAATGAAGACCAGGAAGGCCAACATAATAACCAGTTGCAATTTGCTCAAATCAACCAATTTCTCGTTTTTGGCATTGCTTACCGGTCCCATGAATACTCGTTGAAACATCCACAAGAGATAGATAGCGGCCAAAATAACACCTGTGGTTGCAAATGCGGTATAGATCCAGGCAGTCGCACCTAGCGAGGCCGCACCCATTGAACCCAACAGAATAGTAAACTCGCCCACAAAGCCATTTAGGCCGGGTAGCCCCATGCTCGATAGGAGGACAATCAGCGTCAAAATCGAAAACACCGGCATGATTTTCCAAATACCACCAAATTCAGAAATCTCACGGGTATGCCGCTGCTCATAAATAATACCGACAATAAAGAATAATGCGCCGGAACTAATGCCATGATTAAAGCCTTGCAAGATCGCGCCTTGAATACCGGCATTGTTCAAAGCAAAAATACCCAACATCACAAAGCCAAGATGACTAATACTGGAATAAGCTACCAGTTTCTTCACGTCGGTTTGCGCAAAGGCTACAATCGCGCCATAAATGATGCCGATGATGGCTAAAACAGCGATGAAGGGGGCAAATTGCACCGATGCTTCGGGAAACAATGGCAAGTTAAAGCGGATGAAACCATAAGTACCCATTTTCAACAGCACACCTGCCAGGATGATTGAACCGGCGGTCGGTGCTTCAGTATGTGCGTCGGGCAACCATGAGTGAAACGGGAATACCGGTACTTTGATGGCAAAAGCAATTGCAAAGCCGACAAATAGTAATGCTTGCACATTCGCAAACGCTTCACGTCCTGCTATGAGTTCAGGAACACCAAAGGTTCCATTGGTGATGCCCATATACAAAATCGCCAACAACATCAGCAGGGAACCAGCCATCGTGTAAAGAAAGAATTTGATCGCCGCGTAAACACGCTTCTGACCGCCCCAAATGCCAATGAGGAAATACATCGGAATGAGTGTGAATTCCCAGAAAACATAAAATAGGAACAAATCCTGCGCCAAGAAAACACCCATCATGCCGACCAACAAAAGCAGCATAAAAATGTAATATTGCTTGACGTTTTCGGTGATGCCGGTCCAGGATGAGGCCAAAGCCAGCATGGTGATGAAACTGGTCAGCAGCACCATAAGAATGCTGACACCATCGACGCCCATGTAGTAGGATATACCCCAGGAGGGAATCCAGGCGACGCGTTCAACCAATTGTAAGGTAGCTACATTCGGATCATACAAAGCTAGTATGATTAACGTACCAATGAAGCTGGCAACGGCCGTTACGTTCGCAACATATTTAATAGTGGCATCGCTCTCTCTTTTCAGAGGCTTCAAAAGCAATATAATCGCGACACCAACAAGGGGTAAAAACGTGACAATCGTTAAAATACCCATTTCTTCTCCAATTTACCTAAAAGCAACAATCAAAAAATAAATAACCAACAACACAGCACCTAAAAATATGCTCAACGCATAGTTACGCACATAACCAGTCTGTATCGTGCGCAGCACACCGGCAAAGCGGCGTGTGATATGCCCAATACCAAGCACCGTACCATCCACACCCTCTTTATCAATAATATTCGATAAAAAGTCGGCGAAGCTCACAAACATATCGCGGATGATGTTCTCGTGAACAAAGTCATGCCAAAATGCCCAATCTAATTTAAATGCCAGCCATTTCGACAAGCGATTAAACAACGGCCGTAGCCAGTCCATCACAAATGTGTTCAACGGCAAAACAGCAAACCACCATATTGGCGTTCTCTGTAACGGGTCCCGATCCGTAGCAGATTCAGGCCGTCTTCTATACACCAAGAAAGCAGCTGTCAAGGCCAATACAGCCAACAACGTCGAAGTAAGCGCAACTTCGAGCGATAAAACAATCGGTGTATGCGGTAGGTGGATAATACCTTCTTCCGTATATTCAAACGCTAAAACTGAATGTTCCAACCAGGATTCAAGACCCAACCAAACACCTGTAGAGTGATTTTCATTGATATCTGCCAAACTTTTGGTGAGGAAAGGCAAGTTAAGCAATCCGCCTATAGCAGTGAGAATTGCTAATACAATCAGTGGACCAGTCATTAGCGGAGGGCTCTCCTGTGCATGTTCAGCAGCAGCATGCCGTGGTTTAGCAAAAAAGACCATCTTTAACTGCCGGCCCACATAAAAAGCGGTACCTAAAGCTGCAATTAACAGCGCGATGTAAACACCAATAAAATTGGCTTCTCCATGCGCTAATATTTCATCTTTTGACCAAAATCCGGCAAACGGGGCAAAACCGGCTAAGGCCAATGCACCAACAGTAAAGACAATAAAGGTAATCGGCATGCGTTTACGAATTCCACCCATGAAGCGCATATCTTGTGGATCAAAACCATCATCATCTTCATCATGATGATCACTATGTTCGTGAACGTGATGATGTCCATGCTCCATACCGTGAATCACAGAGCCGGCACTCATGAAAAGTAATGCTTTGAAGAAGGCATGGGTAACCAAGTGGAACATGGCCGCAACATATGCGCCCGTACCAGCCGCCGCTACCATGAAACCCAATTGGCTCACAGTTGAATAGGCCAACACTTTTTTGATGTCGAATTGGGTAAAGGCGATAAAGCCTGCAATCAGCGCAGTGGCCGCACCCACATAAGCGACCAAATCCGGTGATGACATGATGCCAAATATCACCGGTCCAGCTTCACGTGCAAGTTCGTATAACACATTACTACGCACGATCAGATAAATACCAGCAGTAACCATTGTGGCCGCGTGGATGAGGGCAGAAACGGGTGTCGGGCCGGCCATGGCGTCGGGTAACCAGATGTAAAGTGGCAATTGGGCCGATTTACCAGCAACACCCAGTAGAAATAGGACAGTAACGGCCGTTAACACCACACCAATCGGTGCACTAAACAACCCGAAATGAACCATTTCCCCCGCCTCAAACATCTCAATTGCACCAACAAACACCTCATTATAAGTCAATGTACCAAATGTCCAGAACAGCAAGATCATCGCCAAAACAACGCCAAAGTCGCCCACACGGTTCGTCACAAACGCCTTACGTCCTGCGTTCGCATTCATCGGTTCGCCATTCTCATCTGTGCGATCCCACCAGAAACTAATCAGCAAGTACGAACACAAACCGACCCCTTCCCAGCCAACAAACATCACCAGATAATTATTCCCGCTGACCAGTATCAGCATAAAGAATATAAAGAGGCTGAAGTAAGCGAAGAAACGCGAGAAATTCGGGTCGCCATGCATATAACCAATCGCATAAATGTGAATCAAAGAACCCACACCCGTAACGACCAACATCATCGTCACAGAAAGCGTATCGACCTGCAGTGCCCACGGAACCAACACATCCTGAGACGGAATACTAATCCAGTCAAACAGCCGTACCGTTTCAGCATGAAATCCATTGCTCTGTAAACTGAAGAACAAAAGCACAGCCACCAAAAAGGCGCTCAATGACATGATACTGGCAAACCAGCCAGACCATTTTTCACCTGTCGCTCGATTGGCAACAACAAAGCGTCGTCCTACCAACCCATTAAATAACACGCCGATGAACGGGAAAACTAAAAGCAGTGGGGCTAATCCAAATGCATTCACGAATAATTACCCCTTCAACATATTAATTTCATCGATATTGATGCTGTGTTTAGTGCGAAAGATCGTCACAATCAGCGCCAGGCCAACCGCAACTTCCGCAGCTGCTACCGTAATCACAAAAAACACCAACACCTGACCATCTAAATCGCCTAACTGTCGCGCAAAGGCCACAAATAAGAGATTGGCTGAATTTAGCATCAATTCTACAGACATAAACACCAAGATCGCATTACGCCGCAGCAAAACGCCCAACGCACCAATGCTAAACATGATGGCACATAAAGCGATATACCAACCAATCGTGACTGTACTAAGCATCTTCGCCTCTTTTTTTCGTCCTACCCAAAACCACAACCCCGATCATTGCTGCCAACAGCAGTACACCCGTTAACTCAAATGGCAAAAGATATGATTCAAAAAGCCGCATTCCCAAAGCCACCGGGCTTGTATCGATCATTGCAGCCGTTTGGGCATCAGCTGCACCACCTTGGAACAACATGTAAACCACAACACCAACCAACATGATTGCCAAGAAAATCGCCAGGCCGCGCTGCCAACGCTCACCGCCTTCACCACCACCAAGCGCACGCAAACGTTCAGCCCCCAGCAGCATGATCACAAACAAGAATAGAACAATAATCGCACCAGCATATACCGTAATTTGCACCATTGCGATAAATGGCGCATTTAGCACGATGTAAAAAACAGCAATGGTCATGAAGTTCAAAACCAAAAACAGTGCGCTGTGTACCGCATTTCTGCTTAACAACATGCCCAAAGCGGCCGTTACTGCTATTGCTGCTAAAATAATAAAAACAATCGGATTTCCCATAAAAAGCCTGTTAGCTTTACGGTCATTCCTGCATAGGCAGAAATGACTTGTAAGATTACATTTATTTCGGATTCTCCATATCAGGAATAGAACGGTCAAATGTGCCCGGTTCGACCACTTGTGGCGTGGGGCTGCCATTTATGGGCACGTCGACAATTAACATATCTTTGGTATAAATCGCGCCGGCCCGATCGTAAAAACTCAACTCGTAATTATGCTCCAACACAATCGCCTGCGTGGGACAAGCGTCTTCGCAAAAACCACAGAAAATACAGCGCAGCATATTGATTTCATAGGTGCTGGCATACCGTTCACCAGGCGAAAAACGTTCTGTATCTCTGTTTTCGGCGGCTTCTACAAAAATCGCATCGGCCGGACAGGCAGCGGCACACAATGAGCAGCCAATGCAGCGTTCTAAACCATTGTCATAGCGTTTGAGCTCATGGCGTCCTTTGAAACGATAACGAACAGGCCGTTTCACTTCCGGATACTGAATCGTTACCGGCGGCTTGAACATATACTTCAAGGTAGTAAACATGCCTTTTAAAATTTCACCAATCATAAATATCTTTTCAATGGCTAATTGTCAATTGTCGATTGTCAATTGATAATTGTTAACCGATAAAAAATCTCTTCAATGAGTCAAATATAGGCTGCAAAACGCCTTCTTCATACATCACAATGAAAGTTGCTGTAATTAAAAAGTTCAATACGGCAATTGGCAGCAAACCTTTCCAGCCAAAGCTCATTAACTGATCATAACGCAAGCGGGGCAAGGTGGCGCGAATCCAAATCATGATGAATAAGCCCAAAGCGATCTTGAGCAGCATATAAACAAAACCAAGAGCAGGGAGTTGGTCAACAAAAGGGCCTAAATAACCGCCAAAAAAGAACACGGCCGCTATCGCGCTCAAGGAAATCATTTTCATATATTCGGCCATGAAGAACATGCCAAAACGCATGCCTGCATATTCTACATTGAAGCCAGCCGACAACTCTTGTTCTGCTTCCAAAAGGTCGAAAGGGGCGCGCTGCAGTTCAGCCAACACGCCGATACAAAAGACGATCGCTGCAATTGGCTGCAAAAGTACATACCAGCCACCGCGCTGTGCATTGACAATCACACCCAAATCCATCGAATTCGCCAACATAATCGGAATTAAAACCGACATGCCTAAAGCTAACTCATAACTAATCATTTGGGCTGAGGCACGGATGCCGCCGAGTATGGCGTATTTACTATTGGAGGCCCAGCCAGCTAACACAATACCATAAACACCAATCGAGGTGACCGCTAAAATAAATAAAACACCCACCTCAATATTGGGGGCAATGGCAAAATAGGGTGCAAACACAGCGCCAAATATATTGATTTCAGGCGCCCAGGGGATGACGGCCAGGATTAATATTGCCGGGATCACGGCTAACATCGGCGCTAAGTTGTAGACAGGTTTATCTACTTTAGCAGGTGTGGGGTCTTCTTTAAAAAACAGTTTAACCGCATCAGCAGCGGGTTGCAGAAAACCAGCTAACAGTTTGCGCTCTTTGCCGCCACGACGCGGGAATGGAATGTATCCGGCACGGTTGGGACCAATACGATGTTGTAGGCGTGCCAAAAATTTGCGTTCCATCAGCGTTGTATAGGCAAAGCCGGTAATAACGGCAAACGAAAGTATGAAACCAACAATAAGCGCTCTTAAGGCTATTTGACCTGGAGTCATGCTACCAATTCCTCTTGTTGAATTTTTGTTATCTGGGCAACGGCCGTTCCCGCCACAAACGGAATACCACGCAGCAAACCCACCCCTTCAGGCACATATGCAACACGGGCAATCACTTCAAATTGTTGCCCATTCATATCAACTCTTACGGGTGTCCCATCAGCCAATGCCAAAGCATCAGCATCAACTGGATTCAAAAGTAATGCGGGCGGTGCCAAACGGGGTTGTAAAACGTCAGATTTATTAATCAGCGTGCCGGGCGTATACAAAGCAGCCACACGAACTAATTTTAATGCGTCATTTTCTTCAGATTCTGCCAGCGTTACATCAAAAGGTAGCGCTTTTGCATCCGCCGGTTCCCACTGCTGTCCTAAACCAGAACGATTCTCGTAGGCGTTGCCACCGTAATACAAATCGTCACCACCCACATCTGGCCATTGTTTCACAATTTGTGCCAACGTACGGTAATCCATACCTTTGTATTGACGAACGGCTTTGACCAGATCACGGAAAACGAGGCTAGCAGCATAAGTCGGTTTACCCAAACCCACGCGCTCACCTACTTGTGCCAGAATTTGCCAATCGGCGCGGCTGTCACCCAGTGGTTGTGTGGCCGGATAATAACGCTGCACACGCCGTTCGCCGCTGGTGAAAGTGCCTTCGCGTTCGATCCAGCTTTGGGCGGGCAGGACGACATCGGCTTGTGCGGCCGTTTCTGTCAGAAACAACTCTTGCACTACCAAAAAGTCAAGTGAACCACGCCCAGCCATGAGACCATCACCAATCGGATCCGCGCCCAGGATATACAAAGCTTTGATATCGCCATTGGCAGCACCGGCATAAATATCTGCTGCTGATAATCCAGGCTCTTTAGCCGGCTTAAATCCGGCCTCAAATGCAGGATGTATGCCCATATCCCAGGCGCCTTGTGTATTATTGTGCGGCCAAACCGGGATCAAACCATTATTGATACGGCCGACATGGTTTTGCCCATCGGCGTTTTCAGTTAACAACAAATTGGCTAACAAACGCGCCAACATATTGGTCTCGTCGTAAGTCAAGCCTTCATAACCGTAAAACACAACCAGGTTAGCAGCCGACAGCAGCGCTTCAGCAGCAGCCGCTATTGGATTATCCTCATCTATTTCAGCACCTTGCATGACATCAAGCAGTTTGGCAACCGTCGCCAGTGCTTCTTGTGGCCGGTATTCGATCACATGCGTGGCATATTTGTCCAAACGTGTCGCGTGTGCATTCATACTGATCACGGTTGCACCGCGGTCGGCAGCTTGTTTAGCTCGCAGCCACCAGACAGGTTCTTCTTCGTGCAAATCGGTGGCGACAACCAAAATAGCATCACCCTGTCCCAGACGGGTTGGTTCACCAGCATCTTCAGGACTGCGTACACCCACTTGGGCAACAATATCGCCACCAGCCAAACGCCGATTTGCCAGATCGATATTGTTACTTTTCAATCCTTTACGGAATAGTTTTTGGAAGAGGAATAAATCTTCATTTGATAGACGGTCACCAGCTATGCCAGCAACGGCCGTTTCTGCCTGCTGCAACCTGCCGGCCACAATATCGAGCGCCTCACTCCAACTGGTTTCGACCAACTTACCATCTTTCCGCACAAGCGGTGTAGTCAAACGCTCTGCAGATGCAGCAAAATGATAAGCGAAGCGATCCAGGTCAGAAATCCAAATCTCATTAACCAGTTCATTTTGGCGCGGCATGACACGCTTTACAACTGTGCGACCGCCGGAGCGAGCTTCACGACGCGTACTAAAGGTCAGATTGCTGCCCGCCGGACCATGTGCTGAGATAGACGCAACGGGTTTTAATTCCCACGGACGCGCACCAAAACGGAAATCGGCCGTTGTAAGCGCACCTACTGGGCAAATATCGGTCGTGTTCCCACTCCAATAGCTGTCAAAGCCTGGGTCAGAAAAAGTCACGATCTCCAAACTGCGTGCACGGTTATGGAACTGGATTACCGGGTCATCAACAATCTCATCTTGAAAACGAATACAGCGTGCACACTGAATACAGCGCTCGCGATCTAGAAAAATCAAATCGCCCAAAGGCACATGTTTATCCAGTTTGAGCTTATCCTGGAAAGCCATGCGGCTGGTGCCCTTACCGTAAGCCATGGTCAGGTTTTGCAGCGGACATTCGCCCCCCTTATCACAGATGGGACAATCCAATGGATGGCTGGTTAATAAAAATTCGACGATATCGGCACGTGCTTTTTCGACATAATCCGGCGTAGTACGCACGACCATGCCCTCACTCACACGCACCGTACAGCCCGTTTGCAAACCGCGCCCGAAGTTAATTTGAGGTGAACCATCCGCATTCAATAAAAGTTCGCCAGTCGCACGGTCGCGAATCGGCAATCCGATTTCCACCATACAGACACGGCACATGCCCACCGGCTCTAACTTCGGGTGGTAACAGAAGACAGGAATATCAGTGCCTATTTTTTTCGCAGCATCAACAACCAGCGTGCCTTGGGGCACCTGGAGTTCTACGCCGTCAATGGTCAATGTAACGAGATCACTCATGCAAATCCTCTTTGCAAGCAAGTTCAGTTTTTTAATTTTGCCTGGTATTCCTCAGGGAAATGACGCAGGGTGGAAAGCACCGGACTAACAGCAAATTCGCCCAATGCACACAATGTTTTACCTTGAATTTGGTGACACACGCTGTCCAAAACCTCAATGTCAGCCGCTGTTCCTTCGCCATGGTAAACACGCGCTAAAACGCGCTCTAACCAGAACGTACCTTCACGGCAAGGGGTACATTTGCCGCAGGATTCATGTTTGAAGAAATGAATCATCTTCAAAGCAGCCCACACCATATCGGTAGTTTCATCCATGACGATTAATGATGCCGACCCCATAACGGAGCCAAATTCGGCCAAGCCTTCATAAGTAAGCGGCGCATCCAGCGCATCTTCAACAATCACTGGCCCCGAACCGCCACTGGGCAGCAACGCTTTGAATTTTTTACCGCCACGCACACCACCTGCCATATCAAGCAGTTCGCGATAAGTTGTACCCATGACCACTTCGTAGTTGCCTGGTTTTTCAATATGGCCGCTCAGACACACAATTTTGACACCAGCACTCTTTTCGGTCCCCATGGCAGTATACCATTCGGGGCCGTTTACAAGGATGGGCGGTACGTTAGCCAACGTTTCGGTATTATTGACCACGGTTGGCTTAGCGTACAAACCTTCAACAGCCGGAAATGGTGGTTTCGACCACGGTTGGCCTAAATCGCCGGCCAACGAATTAATCAGCGCGGTCTCTTCGCCACAAATGTAAGCGCCGGCCCCATAATGTCCGTAAAATTCGCAGCTAAAGTCGGAGCCGAGAATGTTCTCACCAATGATGCCAGCTTCGCGACACTCAACCAATGCATCTTCAAAAGCATAGCCGATGTCCATGAACTCGCCACGGAAATAGTTGAATATCAGCTTGGCACCAATCGCATAAGCGGCGATCAATGCGCCTTCAATCACCTGGTGCGGGTTGCCTTCGAGCAGTTCACGGTCTTTGAAGGTACCGGTTTCGGATTCATCGGTGTTGATGATGACATATTTTTCGCCTGGTCCTTTGGGAATGAAGCCCCATTTGAGACCTGTAGGGAAGCCAGCCCCACCACGACCACGCAGGTTTGATGCCCTGACAACGGCCGTTACATCTCCAGGATCCATCGACAACGCTTTCTTCAACCCTGCATAGCCACCATTGTCTCGGTAAACATCCAGCTTCTTAATATTTTCGACATCACGATGACGTAATAAAATATGTGCCATCTTTATTTCCTAATTATGGGAACGGCCGTTTACAGCCGCATAAGCAGCGATTTTTTCAACCACAGAAGGCATTTTTACTTCAGCAGCCGCTTCATCCCGTAAACGCGTTATGAGCTGGTCAAACTTTTCTTCGTCCAGATTCTCTTCAAACTTCAGATTACATTGCAACATCGGCGCACGGTCACAAGCACCCAGACACATCACCGTCTTAATGCTAAACATGCCATCTTCTGTTGTACCTTCTACAGGTGTATCAAGTTTCTTGCTCACCATCGCAACAAAATCATCAGCACCACGTAAAGCACAGGCCAAATCGTTGCAAATTTCAAGCACATACGTACCAACTGGCTTTTCATAATAAAGCGAATAAAAACCAGCCAAAGATAACACATGCGTCGGGTCTAAATCCAAAATAGCCGCGACCTCTTGCATGGCAGGCTTAGACATATATCCATATTCTTGTTGTGCCAAATGCATCAAAGGTAAAACGGCCGATTTCTTATCAGGAAATCGTGTCAAAATCCCTTCAATCTCATTAGCATATGTTTCACGAATCAAAATTCACTCCAGTCAAAGTTTAGGGACACGGAGTTGCACGGAGCATACACAGAAATGCCTGGAGAAAACTGGGGAAAGTAATCTAATATCAAAACCAAGAACATAAACAACCCTCTCTCCAAGACTTCCGTGCGACAATGTCACCAACTCCATTCTTTCTCCGTGACTCTCCGTGAAATTGTTTTTATCTATCAATCTCACCGAGAACAATATCGATCGATCCGATGATCGCCACCAAATCAGCCATATACACATTCTTTGCCATTCGCGGCAGCGAAGCCAAATTCACATAGGATGGCGCACGGAAATGTACCCGCGCCGGTTTAGATGAGCCATCACCGCGCAGATAACAAGCAAACTCGCCGCGAGGCGATTCAACACTCTGATATACATAGCCGGTAGGTGCAGAAAAGCCTTCTGTCCATAATTTGAAATGGTGGATAACCGCTTCCATACTGCGCCCTAGTTCCGCACGCGGCGGAGGTACGATTTTGCGATCATCAATATTCACTGGCCCATCAGGCAATTTATCTAAAGCTTGCTCTATGATGCGCATACTTTCCCATAATTCTTGAACACGACAGCGATATCGCGCATATACGTCCCCATTTGTACCTACAGGCACATCAAAATCATAGGTCTCATAACCACAATAAGGCTGTGCTTTGCGAATATCCCATTGCACACCCGACCCGCGCAAACTGGCGCCGGTCATCCCCCAAGCAAGCGCATCTTCACCTGATACAATGCCAACCCCTTTTGTGCGGCGCAAGAAAATGGGATTATTTTTTAATAAGGCTTCGTAATCAGCAATGCGGCTGGGGAAAAAATCGAGGAAATTACGCACAGCCGGTTCAAATTCTTCGGGCAAATCGCGCCATAAACCACCGGGGCGGAAATAACTGACCATCATGCGCTGCCCGGCAACCATCTCGAACAAATCAAGAATATATTCGCGCTCTCGAAAACAGTAGAGAAACACGGTCATTGCTGCCAAATCCAACGCCGACGTTCCCAACCACACCAAATGGCTGGCAATACGCGATAGTTCACTCATAATCACGCGAATTGCTTGTGCACGTGGTGTTGCCTCAACACCCAACAACTTCTCAATCGCCAGAATATAACCTAAATTGTTCGTCATGGGCGAAAGATAATCCATGCGATCGGTCATCACCATCGCTTTGGTATATGTTTTCGACTCCATGCTTTTTTCTACACCCGTGTGTAAAAAACCAATGTCTGGAGCCAAATTCACGACGATCTCACCGTCCAATTCCACAAGCAACCGCAGCACGCCATGTGTACTAGGATGTTGTGGCCCCATTGACAAGAGCATATGCTCTTCGGCATCTTGGATTTCCATGCCGGTGCCAACTTTGGCCCGCAGTTCCTCAATCGTCAATTCTTGAATGGTGTCGCCACCCTGTGGTGGTCCACTGCTGTTCATTAATGTCATCTAGTTATCACCTCGCAGAAGGTGCGATTTTCTATGCTCAAAACTGGTCTCCTGACCGCGCCCGTTTGCGGCACGGAGGACAACAATACTTGTTGTAGAGGCCAGATGCGAGCAGCTTTTACTCTTTGGTTGCAAACGGCTTTTTCGCCGCTATTTCGTCTAAATTAAATGAGAATTGTACTTCCTCATAGCCTAATGGGTAATCTTTGCGCAAAGGATGACCTTGCCAATCTTCCGGCAGAAATAAACGGCGTAAACTTTTATTACCGCTAAACTTAATGCCCATTAAGTCCCATACTTCCATTTCTAGCCAGGTAGCAACCGGCCAGAGACTATCTAATGTTGCCGGCCCTTTATCAGGGTCTTCAACCCATACCCGCAGGCGAATCCGATGGTTTTTTGGCAAAGAATACAAATGATAATTGACGGCGTAACGCGGGAAGTCAGGCAGCATGTCATCTGCACAAATATCAGACAGAAAATTATATTGTAAATCTTCGTCGTCACGCAAAAGCTGACAGACTTTCTTGAGCCGATTCATTTTGATGAAAAGGGTGCGCTCTCCACGAAAATCAACGATCTCTTCGATTGCGTCTTTAACCGCACCATTTATTTTATCGACAACTAATTGATCTCCATTCATCAGGCCCAATCCTTTAGCTTTTCACCGCGAATTTTTTCGTGCAAAGTCATGATACCGTCAATAAGCGCTTCCGGACGCGGTGGACAACCGGCAACATAAACATCTACAGGGATAATTTCATCAACACCTTGAACAATGGCATAGTTATTAAATATACCGCCACAAGATGCGCAGTCGCCCATGGCAATTGCCCATTTGGGAGCCGGCATCTGGTCATATAAACGGCGTACAACTGGAGCCATTTTACGCGAAACACGCCCGGCCACAATCATTAAGTCAGATTGGCGCGGCGACGGCCGATTCAATTCCATTCCGAAACGCGATGCATCATAATCAGCAGCTTGTGAACCCATCATCTCAATGGCACAGCAAGCCAGGCCAAATAAGATCGGCCACATTGCATTGGTTCGTCCCCAATTTACCAAGTCTTCCAAACGATAGGTGACGATACCACTTTCGCCAAGTTTATGTTCTAATCCCATTCCAGTACTCCTTTCTTCCAAACCCAAACATCGCCCAAAATGAACATGAACATGAAGATGAACATCGCTACCAACCCATAAGTTCCTAAATTGCGAAATGTGACCGCCCACGGAACCAATAAAATGATGTCTACATCGAACAGGATAAAGAGCACAGCAATGCGGTAAAACTTTACCGGCAAGCGCCGTTGCGCTTCGCCAATGGCTGTGATGCCTGATTCGTAGGGCAGCAAAGAGCGTTCAGACGCACGTTTTGGACCCAGGCTTAACGAAAGCACAGGCAGAAGTATGGCGAAAAATAAGGCTATCCCCAAAAGGACAGCGATAGGAAGATAGTCTATTAGTATTTGGTTCATATCTTCACAACTTTTGTTGAGGTTTGAAGGTAAACAACAAATAACATTTGAATTTCATTGCACTGTTTTATGTTGTCGTCCTCTTGAAAACGAGTTGGATTTACAGCTGAATTCAAAGGCTATTTCGTTTTCACTTCTTGTGGGTTCTGCTGAACTTTACTGGGAACCCAATTATATTATGTGCATTTTATCACAAGCAAAAACGCGCCGCAAAACAATGCACTAACTCAGGTAATCGCGCAGCGCTTTACTGCGGCTTGGATGGCGTAATTTGCGTAAGGCTTTGGCCTCAATTTGACGAATACGCTCGCGGGTCACACCAAAATTCCGGCCAACTTCTTCGAGTGTATGATCTTTGCCATCTTTCAAGCCAAAGCGCATTTCCAATACTTCACGTTCACGATCCGTCAGAAAACCGAGCACATCTTTAATCTGTTCGCGCAAAAGCTCTTTTGAAGCGGCGTCGCCGGGTTCCAGTACACTTTCATCGGGTAGAAAGTCGCCTAATTCGGTGGAGTCATCATTATTGCCGACTGGTGTCTCCAACGACATCGGATCCATAGCAATGCGCATGATGTCACGAATTTTGCTAACGGCCGTTCGCCACTTACGATTTAGTAACGGATCAACCGGTTCATCATTAGCCAAAGCAAGTTTTATCGCCGCCGATTCCTCCGGTGTCAGATAATCGAGTTCCAGGGCAAGCTCTTCAACCGAAGGTTCATGACCAAGATACTGCACTAAATCACGCTGCACTTTAACGATCTTATTGATGGTCTCATACATGTGTACCGGAATACGAATGGTACGTGCCTGGTCAGC
>JAGRDI010000454.1:18135-23456 GCA_020432765.1 Anaerolineales bacterium
CCCTTAGTATGGTCAAATTTCTCGACTGCCCGTAAAAGTCCTACGTTTCCTTCCTGGACCAGATCAAGCAAATGAATGCCACGTCCCATGTAACGTTTGGCAACACTGACCACCAAACGTAGGTTAGCACGCGTGAGGTTGCTTTTGGCTTCTTCGGCGAGATGATAAACCATGAAGGCGTTGTATTCGAGGGCGATTTCGTCAGCATCCATCCAGGCATAGAACATGGCTTTATCAGGTAAACGGCCGTTTTCATCAAAATACGCCCGTACCAAAACTGCCAGTTCATTGGGCAAAATGTAAAGAGCTGTGTAGACATGGAAGACACATTGCGCCAGGTCTGTCCATGCTTCATCTTGCCCCCAATAACCGCCGTTTAGATAACCACGTACATAAGAAACATCAGTTGCTGTCCAATCTTTACGCAGCAAGCGTGCCTCGTCTAGTGTTGCAAGAAAATCTGGTGGCTCAACCTTTAGCACTTTGGCTGCTTCGCGCACACATTCCCAGTTTTCAAGCATATTGGCATAATTTACCAATATCGCCTGCGCACGGATGGTATCCAGATCATCTTCGGTTGACGCGGAAATCGCATCTTTCGTCAGCCGGTCGAGTGTACGCGCTGCAGTCATTTGTGTGGCCAGCCATATCTCTTGTTCAACAGCAAGAAGCGAAACCTGTCCAATTTCCTTGAGATAGGTATGTACAGGATCATCTTCAACAATGCCGCCAAGTTGACTGACATCTAGATCTTCAAGGTCGTCGTCGAAGTTTAAGATATTGCCCGGTTCACCTGCATCAGGCAGAATTTCACCACTTTCAGAAACGACCCGGATATTCAAAGCTTGCAAACGCTCATAAAGCACAGCCGCCTCTTCATCACTGGCAGTAGCCAGGATTGCTTGTACATCAGATTCATCAATTTCCAGTGAGCGACGTGCTTTTTTTACCAGGGCTTCAAGGTCAATATTTTCTGACTCCATATTAAGCGCTTCTCTTCCTTTAATCTAACTACGGCCGTTTCCATATTCTGAGCGACGCCGACCGGTTGAAGACATCGCATCTTTAGCTTTATTAATCTTTTGGATTCGTTTATGGGTGTTTGCAACTTGTCGGGCATACACCAACAACAAATCAGTATCAACCTCAGGTTCAACGCGTGCTTGACGATACAACTGCTGTGCGCGTTCTAATTGTTCGCCAGCTTTTGCCAGACGTAAATCTAACACAGACATTGTCAAGCGTTCTGGCAAACGATCTAAATATTCAACGGCAGTTAAAGGTAAAGCCATCAACGTTCGTACACGCACAGCCAATACTGTGTCTAAACTATCGCACAAATCAGCAGACGTGACAACCGTCTTTTGTTGTGCGCGTTCATAGGCCAATTCGAGCAAAGCACGATCCTCGGGCAGGGCAAAATCACTAGGAGAAACCTTGATCTCGGCTTGTTGATTGAGAACCCGGTTTACCTGTGCCAACATATGTGGATATTCCAAACATTGGCGCAGGAAATTGGCTTCGCGCATATGTGAATCGAGCGTTGTTTTTGATTTTACCGCCGATGGGATGCCATTTTCAGGCATCGCAGAGCTGTAGGGGTCAGGTGGTGGTTCTGGCGGTGGTGGGCCGCTAAAAGAAGGCATGTGGTTATAAGCAGATGGCTGCGCCGTTTTGACGGCTGGTCGTTTTTGGGGCGGCGGTGTTGAGGCAGCCATCATCCGTAATGAACGTGCATCTATTTGTAAGGCACGTGCCAATTCCTGGCGATAATGATCGCGTTCAATTGGATTCGCTACATCGTTAATTAACGGCAGAACCGTTTCGGCAACGGCCGTTTTCGCCTTCGCATCGCCCATATCCAAATCACGTGTGAGCATCT
This sequence comes from Anaerolineales bacterium, assembly GCA_020432765.1. Classification (GTDB taxonomy): domain Bacteria; phylum Chloroflexota; class Anaerolineae; order Promineifilales; family Promineifilaceae; genus JAACFF01. The sequence goes on from JAGRDI010000454.1 coordinate 20,018, forward strand.
CTATCACATAGGCTACAACCGGTTTAGCTTGTTCCAACAACTTTGGCCATTGGGTTGGATCTTCTTGAATGATATTGTCGGGGTCTTTGCCTTCCGGCAGCATCATTACACGAATATCAGCCTTCAAGCGTCCTTCATGGCGTACCAAACCATGCGCATCAAAATGCACCTCATACTCACGATCTAGCGTCTCACGCGCCACACGCAGGCTGCGCATGGTTGCAGCCATGCCGGCAGCATCGGCATCCAGTGCGATAACAAAACGTTTGGTATAACGTTTAAGCTGCTGCAATTGGGCTTCAGTTAAGGCCGTGCCCATTTGTGCGACGATATTACGAAAACCGGCCTGCCAACCCTGCATCACATCCATGTAGCCTTCGACAATAACCGCTTGCTGGGCTTCGCGAACATGACGTTTAGCGCCATCCAGTCCAAATAATAGATGGCTTTTATCAAACAAGGCAGTTTGGGGCGAATTGAGGTATTTGGGGATGCCGTCTTTTTCTAATGTACGCGCACCAAAACCAACGACACGGCCGTTGCTGTCGCGAATCGGAATGATGAGCCGGTTACGGAAACGATCGTAGCGTGTGCCGCGCTCTTCATTTTCAGAGAGCAAACCCGCTTTCAACAAATCATCGTCTGAATAACCCTGGTTATTGAAATGCGTGCGGCACGCATCCCAGGCGTTCAAGGCAAAGCCCACCTGGAAAGTCGCCAAGGTTGCGGGAGTTAATTCACGTTTTTCAACATAGTCGCGGGCAAATTTAGCTTCGGGTGCGTGTAACAGCAGTTGGTGAAAATATTCGGCAGCGGCCGTTAACAAATCAACGATCTTATCTTCAGCCACACGCCGTTTTTGCTGCTGTGGCGAAAGCTCCTCAAGCTGAACACCGGCACGCCGTGCCAGATAAGTCAGCGTTTCCTTAAAATCCCATCCCTGCTTTTTCATCACATAGTTGAACAGGTCGCCACCTTCAGCGCAAGCACCAAAACAATGCCAGGTCTGGGTATCAGGAAACACATAAAAAGAAGGCGTGCGTGTATTTGAGTGGAACGGACAAAGTCCGGCATAATTCTTACCCGATTTGCGCAGTGACACCTGCTCAGAAACGATGTCAATGATGTCCAGCCGGTCTTTAATCTCTTGCGTTACGCTCATAACTTAATCAACATTAGGATAGTTTCACTCAATTCATTTGCGCTGCAGATTGTTTTATCCAGAGAGGTTGTGGCTTTATTGTGGATGGCCCGCAGCATGGGGATAATTATACTCCATCCCCAATAACTTTGCGCCCCTAAATTATCTAGAGTTCATCGTTTTAGATCAGCTCTAAATTATTGCTACACAGAATCTGTCTCATAAACATCTATTCAAAACACTTTTACTTTCTCGTTATCAATAATAGTGACAGATTTGATCCAAAGTTGATCAGAACAAAACGAATACGATACAAAACATTTGTTCTCATTGCAGCATTCTGGTATACTTACAGTTAACATAAGTTAACTATGGATAAGAAAAGGCTAAGAAAAGGCACAGAAATGGCTACATCAAAAATCGAGTGGACAGAATCAACCTGGAACCCAATTACTGGTTGCACAAAAATTAGTCCTGGCTGTAAAAATTGTTATGCAGAAAGAATGGCTTTAAGACTAAAGGCAATGAGACAAGCCAATTATACTAATGGTTTTGAACTAACTTTACACGAACATATGCTTGAACGGCCGTTACAATGGAAAAAACCACAGGTTATTTTTGTTAACTCGATGAGTGATCTTTTTCACAAAGATGTTCCGTTAGATTACATTCAGCGAGTTTTTGATGTTATGCGGCGAGCATGGTGGCATGACTTTCAGATATTAACAAAACGATCACAACGCTTGTTAGAAGTAAGTGATGCAATTGATTGGCCTTCAAATGTATGGATGGGTGTAAGTGTAGAAACAGATAAATATATTTTCCGAATAGAACATTTGAAAGCCACAAACGCAAACATTAAATTTCTCTCGTTAGAACCCTTGTTAGGCCCATTGCCAAATTTAAGTTTAACAGGAATTGATTGGGTAATTGCTGGGGGTGAATCTGGTCCCAATGCACGTCCAGTCAAGGAAAAATGGATTGCAGCTATCCGAGATCAATGTTTAACAGCACAAGTTCCCTTCTTTTTCAAACAATGGGGTGGGAAAAATAAGAAAAAAAATGGGCGCCTGTTACAAGGTGTTACTTGGGATCAGCTTCCCGTAACAAACAATTATCAACCAGTTTATGCATAAATCTACCCATGTTCCAGTTGGGAGGTCATCGTGTCAATACAAAGCAGTAAAGAGTTTTTTGGGGAACTCAAAGAGTGGTCTGAACGCAAATTAACGATTTTAGAAAAATATTTAGATCCATTTGTCAAGATTTTGGGTAGCAATCGTGTTATCAAACATGTTTATTATGTAGACGCTTTTGCTGGTGCAGGGCTATATAGGAATGGTGAAAAAGGATCTTCATTACGTGCTGCGGAGTTAGCCCAAAACTATAAAGAAACAGCCAAACCATATCAACTAAAATGTATAAATGTGGAAGCGGATCGAGATAATTTTGAAAATCTCCAAGCTAATACTCTGGATTACAAAGACTCAACATTAAATTTTTACGGAACCTTTGCCGAAAATACAGATCAAATATTAAATGAAATTTTGGATTCCCCTGCACTTTTCTTTTTAGACCCCTTTGGTGTAAAAGGTATGCAGTGGGATTTAGTCCACCGAATCCTGAATCGAAGACACGCTACAGATCTATGGATTCGTTTTGACCATGTTGGTGTACAACGCTTAAATGGAAGATATGGGCAAGAAGATAGTGGTGCAATGAAAAGTTTTGATCACCTTTGCGATGTGTATGGAATTTATGATAAAGAACTCCTACATGCCCTACTTGTCGGAAACAGCGCTGAAGAAAGACAGCAAAATGCAATCAATCTTTATACATCTCGTCTTGGAGTAGAACTTAAAAGGATTCGAGGCAAAAGCTTCGTTTTCCCTTATCCGATTCGCTCAATCGATGGAACAGGCAAATATCATTTAATTTTTGCAACTGGGCATCTACGCGGTGCAATTGTAGCCAGTGAATTGGTGTGTGGCGCGGAAGAATCTTACCAAAAAGAACTAGAAGAGTATAAAATTAATCAAACAGGCCAATTATCTTTATTCTCCCATTTTGATCCTTCTGAAGAAGAAATTTTTAAAAACAAAGTTAATCTTCTTGCGCAAACAATGTGGGATAAATGTAAAGGAACCTCGCTTTCCAGAGATCAAATTTACGAGCGTATCTTACCGCAGTGGTTTGGGAAAGTACGGTCAACGCATGTAACTAATGCCTTACGGCTATTACGAAAAGACGGCCGCATAAAACATGCAACAGGTAATCCAAGTGACCGGAAAGCAATAT
>JAGRDI010000455.1 GCA_020432765.1 Anaerolineales bacterium
AGATTATTCGTGTGACGATCTTGTGTATAAAATCGCCACGTTTACAAAAGGAAATAAGCATGAGTGTTTACAATCCAATCAACACAGCAATCTTGACACAGTTAACGGCCGTTGTCAGCCCAGCCAACATCTCCACAGCAGAAGCCGAGCGGCAACTGCGTTCGCATGATATGTCGCAACATGCGCCCTGTATGAGCGAAGTTGTGGTCTGGCCAACAACTGCCCAGCAAGCGGCAGATGTGCTGTGCATCGCCAATGAAAACCGGGTTCCCGTCACGGCCTGGGGCGCAGGATCCTCATTGGAAGGCAATCCGATCCCGTTGTTTGGCGGCATTTCGCTCTCAATGGAACGCATGAATCACATTATTGAAGTACATGCCAATGACTTTCAAGTTACCGTCGAGGCAGGCTTGGGCTATAAGGATTTGAATGCAAAATTGGCGCGATATGGCCTCTTTTTTGCGCCCGATCCCGGTGCCAACGCCTCGATTGGGGGCATGTTGGCGAATAATGCTGCCGGCAGCCGCACGGTGAAATATGGCGCGACCAAGGATAATGTGTTGGCAATTGAGGTGGCGTTGGCCGACGGCCGTCTCATCCAAACGGGCGCACGTTCCATCAAACAAGCGTCTGGTTATGATCTGCTGCATCTTTTTATCGGCAGTGAAGGCACATTGGGTGTGATTACCCAAGCAACCTTGAAGTTGATGCCGGTGCCAACCGTGATGAGCAGTGTGGTAGCGACATTTGGTACGGTGGCAACGGCCGTTGAGACAGTTGTCGCGATACGTGGCAGCGGTTTGGATGTGGCCGCCTTAGAATTTATAGGCGCAAAATCGGCAGCGATTTTGTCACGCGAACATGGTCTCGATTGGGGCGAATATCCCACTTTATTGATGGAAATCCACGCGGCACATGCTGAGACGGCCGTTCTCGATATTAAACTTGTACGTGAAATTTGCGAGGAGTTGGGTGCGATTCGTATCCACACGACTACGGACGCCGCAGAGCGCAAACAAATGTGGACAGCCCGCCACCATAATTTTGAAACCAAGGTACGTGTCTTCCCAGACTACAAATGGCAGTTGATGGACATCGCCGTTCCGATCAGTGCCTATCCTGAACTGATCGCTTTTATCTCGCAAACATTAGATTTTTATGGGTTAGAAGGCATGATGATTGGCCATGCGGGTGATGGCAATCTGCATGTAGAGATGCCATACAAAGATGAAGTCACTCGCCAGTCCACGCTTCAAGCTAATGATGCGATAGTGGACAAAGCGATTGCATTAGATGGCACATCCTCTGGCGAACACGGTGTAGGTATTGGAAAAGCAAAATTTATGGATCGGGAACACGGAACGGCCGTTGCTGTCATGCGCGAACTGAAACAAACACTAGACCCCAAGGGCATCCTCAATCCCGGCAAAATATTCCCGCCTAAATCTGAGCATTAGGGCGTAGTTGACGTACCACGTTGGTAAGATTACCGGTTAAATCATGTCGATTTGCATAAGAAACCAGCTCACGGGCTTTACTCGTTTTGGTATCGCCTGGAATTTGTTCAAAGTCGATATCTAAATAAAAGCACAAGTTTTGTAATTCCTCGATGTTAAAATGTTTATTCAATGATTCTAACAAGAGGACTTTTGAGGAAACGGCCGTTTGGCTATTTTGCTGACCATTTTTATGCGCTTCAAATGTTTGAGGGCTTACATCTCTATCCAGGCATAGATCGGTAAAACTGACATCAATTTCTGCCGCAAGTATATTTAACTCATGGACAATTCGGCTGCGTGAATGGCGTGTTTCTTGACTAGGTCCAAATAATGCCTCGTCCTCTAAATTTTCTTTCAACTTTCCTTTCTGAGTTTTGAATTTAGCATACGATTCCGTACCCTTTAAGCGGTTATCTAACTGTGCCAATCCCTTTTTGTAATCCATTATTACTTCCCTCTAAATTCCTAAGTTTTGAGATCGCCACAACGTGTACAGTGATTATAAGCAGGAACACGTTGACGTTTATCAAAAAGATAAGCACGATTTTGTTCATCAATGCCAATGGCAATTTGGTTTTGTAATTGATGGAACGATATCCCAACCCGTTTATCTTGCGCCTTCCCTTCTAAGGAATTAATAATTCTAGCTTGCTCTGCACGGCTTCTTTCATCAACACCATAAGTTTGACATTCATCCCAGTTATTAATTAACCGCTCCATAATTGGCTGAATTTTAAGATATGGGCCACCCCGTTCAATGTAAAGACTACAAAATTGCCGCAACGCTATATCTTTAATATTTACATATGTATGAACAGATTCCCAATTATGCTCAAAACGAACATCTACTGCACCACAGTCCCCGCACTGTCGTGTCTGTTTACAAAACAAATCCATTTGTTCATAATGCCAATCAGTATCGCTGAAGTCGTGTATCATCTGTGTATCCCGGGTATGGCACCGCGAACACACTCGAACTTCTTTGCACTGTACTTTAACCCGTGATCCCCATTCGTGTTGAGCCTGCCCTTGCTGCCGCTCTCCACAACGATTACACTTTTTCACCAAATTACAGGAAGTCGGCGATCTGTATTCCCATTCACCCCATTCATGTGTGACTGTGAAGGTCTGCAATGATGCCGCAAAGCCGCCCTTTTCTTCCCCACAATGTGCACAGGCAATCACTTGTTTGCAAGAGTCAGGGGACACATATGTTGGTTCCCATTGGTGTTCAATCTGGCTGTCATTTTCCCCACAGCGCGTACATGTTCGATTTTGCAAACAACTATCAGCTCCCTCATATTCCCAATCATCCCATACATGCAAAACTTGTTCAGCCACTGCTTCACAACCAGGTCGCTGGCAGGTTCTGATCTGCTGGCAGTATTCGGCCGTTTCATACTCCCATTCATCCCAATCATGCCAACTTACACGGCATTTCAAGTTCAATTCCTGAATATGATCCGTTAGCTTGACATTTTTTAATCTGTCAACTTCTTTCAGCTTTTCATCTTTAAACTGCTTCAACTTTTCAACATCTGGCAATTTATTATCTTTGAATTGTTTGAAATTATCCCACATCATCATTCTTTACCTGAAAAACACTTTCCCGTTTTCACCTAACAATTGGCGCATTAACAATCCATATATTATATTATATGTAGATTCACTTGGTAATGATGGTGCATCGGAAACAATACACTTGTAAAATAAGTCACATTATATCTCGTTGCTGCTTTATTGTATTAAATATGGCTCATGGGAAAGTCTACTAAAAATCCATATTTAAAGTCAACCAAAATCTGGCACATCGGTTTGTAGTAAATAGGCAGGGTCGTTTACATGTATGCGATTATTATCGACCAAACGCTGCTCCATAACTTGTACATAGTTTTTCATATTATGATCGTCAAATTGTAAAGGGATTGGTATATAAGGTTGGTTATCATTCATATGTATTGTGTTATCAGACATTACACGATTCAACTGACCAACATGCGAAGGAGATAAAGGAGTTAACCCTGTTGGAGGAAAGTGAGGCACCGGGTCGTCTTTATATTCCCAGCAAAAGGTTCTATCACCTAACAAATTATCATATTTGTAACGAAAATGGCCATTGCCAGGACGCGGGGCAGCAAAGGTATAGGTGCCACCTACATTAATGTTATGGACAGCACGAAGTTTATAGGCACAAAGAAGCGCCAATGCGCCCCCCAGACTGTGCCCTGTGAGGAAGACAGGCTGCCCACTGTTAGCATTTACACACGCTAGCAGGTCATCATAGATTTTATCCAAAGACTTTTTGAACCCACTATGAATAAATGCATGATCCGCCAACCCGTCATTGGCCCAATCGAGTTCTGGGACAGCCCCTGCGATATCCACAATCCAGTCGCGGATATTTTCAAATTCATCTTGGTTTAACACCGGTTTCTCGGAACCGCGAAAAACAATTAGCGTCATAACCGAATTTGAAAGTACTGCTGCCTGAGTATCCAAAACCACATTGTGAAAACCGGGAGTCATATTGCTATCAAGCTGGCGTATTTCAAAGGGGCTGCTGGCACTCAGATTTTGAAATTGAGCTTTAAAATTTTCAGCAAATGTGCCATTCCCAGGTGGTAGACCTTTATAGATAAATAGACTCAGCAAAGATAGAAGATAAGCATTGGTACTGGAATGTCCAGTGTAGTTTGTTCGGAAATAGCGATAAATATCTCCACGAATCAACTCGATCTGTTTCAAGAGGCTTTGCTCGGGGTTATCGGTAGCAAAAATATCTCTCTGCAGGCTTATATCGCTGTTGTTTCCAAGGTATTCTTGGACAAAATTTCTTAAACTATCCATTTGATTGCTCCATTCGCTTTTTTTATTGCAGAGCAACGAGAATTGGAATTAATCCTTGCCCTTGTGGTAAATCTTCCAAGGCTTTGCCAATAATGGCTCCCAATGCCCGGTGTGGACTCGTAACTTTCATCGCGTGCCCTGACGTGGGTGATGTGGTTAATAGATCGCCTGCAACAATTGGTTCATGTTGGGCATCAACCCGGCAAAATACTTTACCCATCAATGCAACGGGAACACGCAAACGGCCGTTTTCCCGCTGGCGATCTAACACGATACCCGGTTTATAATCGCCAGCACCAGATACAACACCGACAACTCGCTGATTATAGGCTGACTGGCTGGGCGCGACTTGTCGGCCTGGGCAAATTTCAACTACGGTGCCTGGCGCCGCAACAACCCCATCTACCAGTTCAAATTCCTCAGCACAATCAGCATTTAGCAGTTGGATATCACCGGAATTACCATCCAGGCGAATTGTGTCTGTCCCGTTTTGATCGCGAATAAAAATATCCCCGTCTTGTCCATTCCCACCGAGAGCAATATTGCCATATTTACCATCTAACCGAATTGTATTTTCGCCTTCAGATGTCCGCAGATATAAATAACCCGGCTTTTCATTACCGCCCAAAACACCTTCGGCTGATTCGCCATTCAAACGTATCGTTTCCTGGCCAGTGGCATTATTTACAATGACATCACCATCTTGCCCATCGCCTCCTAAGACAATGTTACCGTATTGGCCATCGAGCCTAACCGTGTTTTGTCCATTTGCATTTTTTACAAACAGATCTCCATCCTGGCCGCTGCCACCAAGGTGAATAAAACCGCCATCACCACCTAAATGAATCGTCGCGGTATCATGCTCATTAATATTGCCATCTACAGCAAATAAATAGATGTCACCATCCGAATCGTTGTTTCCACCTAACCTCAAATTGCCATGTTTACCTTCTATAATCACATTGGGTTTGGTTTGTGGCGGAATGGGAGTACCAGTGGTAGCAGGAACGACTAGAGAACCCATAACGAATTTGTTATCTGATAGGTATAATCCAATAATGTTACTGGGGGCAATAGGTCTGGTTGCGGGTTGTAGAATTACAACTGATTCTTCAAATACTTTTGTCATGTCAAACTCCTTTCAATTATTGATTTAGACTGATACTTTCACAGCCACCTCATAATGGGAATTGGCGGGTGGCGCAGTTAACAACTCACCTATTTGGGCTAATCTTCCTTGCAGGTAGCCGCTGGCTTCACTCGCCAACATAGCAGTTTTTGTTTCCCAATAGGTTGTAGAAACGGCCGTATCTGTGTCTTCATTGATCATTAAATTAGCACCTTCAAATCCTGGCTGATATTGCATGGCGGGTACGATCGATTCTGCATAAATGCTGATTGCTTCTGCCATCGTGCCTCGCTTTAATTGGGTGGTTATCACGCTTGCATACAAACTAAACCTCCTTAATGGACTGTTTGTCAATTGAGTTGACAGGTCGATGTGTCAAACGAAATTGAGAGTCGAGATAGCTGCAAGAGTACACATCAACCGTTATCAAATCGTTAGCGCACGATTTTTGGCTCGAAATTGCTCAATTTGTTACAATACAATACCATTTTTGAAGCAAACAACCCGTTTTTTGCTTCCATGCCTGATACATTCCACAGATCCCAATGGCATCCTCATTCCGGGCAAGATTTTCCCAACCTGACTAAGTTGCGTATAATTTATAACATGATGAAAAAAGCTTTGATGGTCTGGGGCGGCTGGGACGGCCATGAACCCCAACAATGTATTCAAGTTTTCGCCCCGCTCTTAGCAGCGGCTGGCTTTGATGTCGAAATTTCTGACACACTGGATGCCTACCTAAACACAGAAAAAATGCGTGACTATGATCTCATCTCTCAAGTTGTGACCATGAGCAGCATCACCGATGCACAGTTACGCGGTTTGTTAGCTGCTATCCACAGCGGCGCCGGGTTTGGCGGCTGGCATGGCGGCATGGCTGACGCATTCCGCAACAGTGTTGAGTACCAATTTATGGTTGGTGGCCAATGGGTCGCGCATCCCGGTAATATCATCGATTACACGGTCAATATTTCCGACCACAACAACCCGATTACGGCTGGAATCAATGATTTTAAGGTGCATTCTGAACAATATTACATGCACGTTGATCCCTCAAATAAAGTGTTAGCAACAACAACATTTGACGGCACTTACCATGAATGGATCGATGGAGTCATTATGCCAGTGGTTTGGCAGCGGCGCTGGGGGCAAGGGCGTGTTTTTTACTCTTCGCTGGGACATGTAGCGGCCGATTTTGATGTGTATGAAGTGCGCGAGATTACGCGGCGCGGCCTTTTATGGGCGGCACGTTAATCAAGCAACAAGACATACATTAATTCTCCACAACTTCTCCATATTTTTTTCCTAAAATCCTTTTTGGTATCAAAAAGATATGACATAGTGTGTATTGCGTGTAACGTTTGAGTCGTTTTTTACGCGATGTAGATTACGCACGCAAAGTACGCTAACCAATTTGGAAACAAGGACAAAAGTATGTTCAAAAACAAACGGACATGGTCAAGCTTAGGCAGCATTGCTGTCTTGGTTATTTTATTAATAACGATGGTTGCTTGTGGTGGGTCAGGTCAAGACAGTGCAGAAGCTGCAGAGGAAACGGCCGTTGCCTTCATCGGTGAACTTGCCTCCAGCGCAACTGCCAGTGGGCAAGTACAAACGAGACGTGAAGCTGCACTTTCTGCCAAGACACCGGCACGGGTAACCGAAATTTTTGTGCGCAGTGGAGATGAAGTCAAAACAGGTGATCCACTTGTCCAACTCGATGTGGCTGATTTGGCTTTGAACGCTGCCGGCGCACGCCAGAATTTATTGGTGAAAGAAGCGAGTCTGGCCGATTTATTAAAAGAGCCAGAAACTGCCGATTTGTTAGCCGCAGAAACGGCCGTTGCCAGTGCCCAAGCTACACTTGACGATCTTTTGGATGGTGCAACTCCCGAAGAGATTGCCGCCGCTGAAGCCACTCTACGTGCATCACAAGCGCAATTGTGGGCTTCGTCAGCCGATTTAGCTGGTATCAATGCCTCCGTCACCGACTCCCAAATCGCGGCGGCTGAAGCTGCACTGCTGGCCGCGCAGCTACAACAAAAAAGCGCCCGCGAAGCCAACGAAAAAGAAACCAATCAAGCAACCGACAACGTGCTGCAGTCAGCCAATCAAGCAGTTGCAGCAGCACAAGCACAATTAGATGCATTACGCGCCGGTCCTGATTCTGGGCAACTGGGCGCTGCCCAAGGCAGTCTGGCATCTGCCAATGCACGCGCCGACAGCAGCCAATCGAGTTTGGACCAATTACTCGCGGGCGCAACGGCCGTACAAAT
>JAGRDI010000456.1 GCA_020432765.1 Anaerolineales bacterium
AACTCTTGGCAATCAACTCCAACAAATATGGGTCCAAAATCGCCAGGCCATTTTGCTGGCCACAATTATCGCTTTAATGACCGGCGTTTTGGTTGGGGTATTTTTCAAACGGATTGCCGGGCAAATCGCTGATTGGGGCGCACAACTATTCCATTTCTTGTTTGATCATGTTGCCAGTGCCTGGTTTATCCGCTGGCGCTATGAGCAGAAATACCGCGAAACGGTGGCCGCCGCTGTGCAAGATTTGCAAGGCGGCAACCTTGTGGATCGTGAGATCAAACTCGACAAAATGTATGTGCCTTCGCTGCTGACCGAAGAAACACGCCCCGATCTAAAAGGCAGTTTTGCCGACCTCTACCGCACACGCGCCGAAATGCGCCGCCGCCAAAAAGAACACGCCGTTGGCCCCTGGCGTGCCATTGACCAATTTCAACGTCTGGTCGTCTTAGGCGGGCCGGGAGCCGGCAAAACCACCTACCTCTACCATCTCGCCTTCATGTGTGCGCACCAACGCCGGCCGGAAGTTGAAAACCATATCCCCATTTTTATCCGTTTTCGCAGCATGGTGCGCGAGCTAAACAAGCTCGAACGCCTGGAAGCGTTGTTTCCCAAATTGTTTGCCGACAATAATTTCCCAAATGCGGAGCGTTTTATCACCCAGCAGTTAAACAAAGGACGCTGCCTGGTGCTGCTGGATGGCCTGGATGAAGTTCCCAGCGAGGCGGATCACAAACGCATGATTGATCTGGTGCAGGATTTTGCCAACCGCTATGTTGTGGTTACGCAGCAGGCAAAAGACCACAATATTTTGGTGATCTCTTCACGCAAATTCAGCTATGAACATGGCAAACAACTGAACGGCTTCCAAAACAGCGAAGTCATGGAATTTGACACACCTTCCATCGAACGATTTGTGTATAACTGGTTTGATGCCGAGGAAGGCGGTATGGCCGAACTAGCGCCTGAATTGGTAGCAGAACTTAAAAACAACCAGCGTTTCCTCGAATTGGCACGCAATCCCTTGTTGCTGCTGTTAATTTCACACCATTATGAACGTGAACGCAACCTGCCCGAACTGCGTGCCGAGTTGTACCGCCACTGCATCCGCACACGTATTACCAAATGGAATACAGTGCGCGGCACACACGGTGGCCGTTTCGGTGAGACGGTTAAGTGGCGTATGCTGCGTGAGCTGGCGTTGTATCTTTTCCAACAGGAAGATAAGGGGCTGTTATGGCGCGAAGATTTGTTGGATTGGTTGGATGCCTTTACGCAAAACCTGCGATTGCCCAAAGATACGACCGCAGACATTTTGCTGGATGAAGTTGCACGCACCAGCGGCTTGATCCAGGAATGGGCGATTGATCGGTACGGGTTTTCGCACCAGACTTTGCAAGAGTTTTTTGCTGCCGAAGCCGTGGATCGTTTGGGTGCCGATGCTGGCGCAGATTTGCTGGCCGTGCATTTGCAAAACCCAACCTGGTTGGAAGTGGTTTTGCTTTACAGCGGCTTGACTGATAATGGGAAGCCGCTGCTGGATCAGATTTTGCAGCTTGCACACCAGACGGAAAGTGCCCAAAACTTGTGGTTGTTGGGCGCACAATGTCTGGCAGAAGGGATTCAGGGCATTGAAAGCGATATCTTGGCCGCTTTTGCGAATAGATTGGTAATTTTATTACAGGATGAAGGAACCCAATCATTGACTTCGGCAGAAAGCGACCTGGCTATTAACAGCCTGCGCGCCTTTGCCGCAGAGCGGCTGCCTGCTTATGTAGCCGCTTTGTTAGAAAATGAAGCTGACCGCGACGTTTTGCTGGCGCAGCGTTTGCTGCCGGAAGAGGCACCCGAATTACAGGCTGAAGTAGATGCACGTTTGGTCACATTGACCGATGCAGAGGATGACGACATCCGGCAGGCGGCGGCGGCGGCTTTGGGTCGCAGCGGCCGTGTCAGCACCGCCGGCATACAGGCATTGTTGACACGGTTGGATGATGAAGATGCGGCGGCGCGGGCGGAAGCGTGTCGTGCCCTGGGAAGCAGCCAGGTTGAGGATGATGCCGTGGCAGAGGCATTGTTGGATGTTTATAACAACGATGTGCAGGACGAACCACGCCATGCCGCTTTGGAGGCGCTGCTGCTGTTGGGACGCGAAGCCGACCTGGAGATGGTGGCGGTGGCGGCAGGCGAGTTCTTGATGGGCAGTGTAAAGCAGGATCAATTTGCTGACAATGACGAAAAACCGCAGCATAAGCTTTATTTGCCCGCGTATGTGATCGACCGCACGCCGGTGACCAATGCCCAATACGGCCGTTTTATGGCGGCCGGCGGCTATGCCAACTCCGCTTATTGGCCGGAAGCGGAAGCGGCGGGCAGATGGAAAGGAGGCAACTATATCGATTATAATGATAAACCGTTTGACCAACCGCGTTATTGGGATGATGAAAAGTGGAACAAACCCGATTATCCGGTGGTGGGCGTTTCCTGGTATGAAGCGCTGGCCTATGCACGTTGGGCGGGCAAACGGCTGCCCACAGAAGCGGAATGGGAAAAAGCGGCCAGAGGCACGGATGGGTTAATTTACCCCTGGGGCGATACGTGGCAAAAAGATCATGCCAATACAGAAGAAAGCGGCCACAAACAAACGACACCGGTGGAACAATATGCAGAACAGGGCAAAAGTCCCT
>JAGRDI010000457.1 GCA_020432765.1 Anaerolineales bacterium
GCCGACTTTGTACAAAATTAAGGTAATATGACGCAACACACGAATAAAAATGCGATCCAATTGCGTGATAATCTGGCAAAACTGTTGGATTTAGATGGTGTACGATCCTTGTGCTTTGACCTTGGAATAGATTTTGATAACTTGGCTGGCACTACAAAAAATGCCAAAATCGAAGCGCTCATCAAATATTGTGCTCGTTATGGATATTTGTCGGCATTGCTGAAACGGTGCCATGAACTTAATCCAAATTATCCATGGCCGCAGGTCTCGTCTGACGACATTATTAATTATTCACAAATTTATGCGCCCCTGGAACCGGCATTATCGCCAGAACAACAAGCAAAACGAAAAAAGCAGCAAATATTATTGCAAAAAGTAAAAGATTTTTGGATACGAGATGTTCTTGAACATTCGACGCGGCAGGGCATGCTCATCAATCTGGAGGAAAAACAAGAAAGTTCGGCCCTAGAACAACCGTGGGAAAAACAGTACCCTACTGAAATTCAAGCCAACCTGCAAAATTTGAATGTATATGACATTTTTGCACAGGCTCATAATGCGCTGCTCATTCTTGGTCAGCCGGGAGCCGGCAAAACCACGACCTTGTTGGCTTTAGCTCAAGATTTAGCTGCCGTTGCTGAAAGTGAACCTTTGCAGCCTATTCCAGTTGTATTAACCTTAGTTTCATGGGGAAATCGCCGTCAAAGTTTGTTGAACTGGATTGTCGAAGAGTTGAAAACAAAATACCAAATTCCAGAAAAATTCGGACGTCAGTGGCTTGAAGATGATGATTTAATTTTGTTGCTTGATGGTCTAGATGAAGTTTCCCTAAAGTATCGACCTAATTGTGTAGCGGCTATCAACCAATTCCGCGATGAGCATGGTTTAACAGGCATTGCAGTCACTTCACGTGAGGATGATTACGCCTCCTTAAACGTCAAACTAAAATTAGACACAGCGGTAAACATACAACCACTTACTAATGAACAGATCGATACATATCTCAAAAGTTATGGCACGGGGACTGAGGGTTTGCGCCAAGCCATTCATATTGACAAAACAATGAACCGGTTAGCTCAGTCCCCGCTCATGCTCAAGGTGATGTGTATTGTTTATGGCGATCGTGATGATTTACCTGAAATCCTATCCGCAACAGATACCTGGTCTGGACAAAAGCGCATTCCTTTGCGTGAAGCACTTTTTGGTACTTATGTCAGTCGGATTTTTGAGCAACAAACTACCAAACCAGCTTATTCAAAAGAAATAACCAGGAATCATCTGAGTTGGTTGGCAATTCAAATGAAAAACCACAACCAGACCGTTTTCCAGCTCGATCAAATCCAACCCAGTTGGTTACCAACACAAAATAAGCGTACGCTATATCTATTATTGACCCGCTCTTTTTGGGGCCTTGTGGTAGGTCTTTTTATGTGGCTGTTTGACCCCGCATATTTGTCAACCCTTATCATATTACCCAATTTGATTGTTGGTTTGGGTCTTGGTGTATTCCAGGTAGTTACCTTTGAATCACATCTTGCCGCTAAGGAACCGGATCCAAGGAGTCCCAGGTTGTTGTGGCAAGAAGCATTAATCTTGGGATTGATTGCGGTTGGCTTGATAACGGGTGGAGGATTTTTCTTGTCCTCGGAGTTGGGAGAGGCAATTACACTTGGGGTCGCGTTATATTTTGGATTGCTAAATGGCGTGGTAACGGCCATTAGCGCATATTACTTTTTTGGTTCCAGTTATCGTGATGATATTCATGTCGCTGAAGCGTTAAGCTGGTCGTGGAAAGGTGCGTTAAAAGGATTCTTTCCAGGGTTGATTATTGGACTGGTGTTAGGCATTGTGGGGAAAAGTGCCTTGGACGAATTTGATTTAAATAGGATATTATTGCTTGGTCTGGAAACAGGTGTGTTGTTAAGTTTGTATGGCGGTTTGCAATCCCGACGGTTAGAAACACATGTAAGTTCAATTCAAGCATTGCGCTCAGCCTTACGCAATGGATTACTTGCAGCTGGGATATTTGGTTTGGTTTACGGTGGAGTCATTTCCGTTTTTTGGGGAATATCATTGGGTATACCCCGAGCTGTTCAGTTTGGTATTGGTGCAGGATTGATGTACGGTGGCTTTAATATTCTCAAGTATGTATTATTGAGAATACTTTTGATATTCACCGGACAAATATCATCCACATATAAGCATTTCTTGGATTTTTCTGTAGAAATCAATCTCTTACGTCAGGTTGGTGGCGGGTATATATTTATTCATCGCTTACTGTTAGAACATTTTGTAACGACAGGTAAACAAAGTGGTTATTGAGACGAGCGAGTGACTAAAGCGTGCAAGCTTTTTCATATCCAGTCAAGTTGATCTCGCGAATGTTCTG
>JAGRDI010000458.1 GCA_020432765.1 Anaerolineales bacterium
GGTTGTAAAGGAACCTGGTTCAAAAACGCAAAGGCAGGCTGCCAGGAAACCGTGCCGGATTTGGCCGCCTGCTCCACTTTACATCCTTCCGCTTTAATCAACCATTCACGCCTCACCGCTAAACGCGCATCCGCATACGGGATACCCATGCGCCGCGCTTCAAATGTAGCCAAACGATCTAGCAAGGCATTCGGAACGGCCGTTGTGTCCAAATAATAAACTGCCACATCCCCCCAGCGTTGTGTGCAAGCTTTATGCGGGTAAGGATATTTGATTGGGAGTTGGGAACGGCCGTAAATTTTTTCCCACTGCTGCTGTCGATTTTCATTGGTTGGTGTGACTAAAAATTGCATTGTAAGTACCCTTTTAGAACAAAAAAGAACATGTGTTCTAAATTATAGCACGGAGTCAATTTTTGTCTAGTACCGTTAATCTCGTCGGCATTCAACCGTACTGATTTGCCGGCCGGCAGAAACACTGCCTGATCGATTCGTGAAATTTTTTGCAATTTTGCAAAGACAGCCCACCCCTATGCACATACACTTAAAATTAAATAGCTTATTGTGGGTCAACACAGCGCACTTTGCACCAACTGACCATGATCTCACTGAGAAAGGAGTTTTGAAGAAATGAAGGTGGAAGCCAGATCAAAATATGTTCCCTTCCTGGTTGCACTTAGTGTCATTTTGCTTGCAGCACTTATTTTTACCAGTTGTAATGACAACAACGCTGACCAATCCGGCGCATCAGGATCATCAGAGGCTGCATCAGCCGGTCTTTCCGGTGATGCCAATGCGATTGCCGAAGCACGTGGGCTCACGCCTGCCGACATTAACGCGGCGCTGAAAACCTATACGCCCTCGGGTGTGCATGATGAATACATCATGTTTGCCTCTGGCGGCCACAGCGGCCAGGTTTATGTAATCGGTATGCCCTCCATGCGCATCATCAAACAAATCGCTGTTTTCACACCCGAACCGTGGCAAGGGTACGGTTACGGCGCACAAGGTACGATGGATGTGCTTGCTGAGGGCAATACCGACGGCAGTGACATCAGATGGGGTGACACCCATCATACCGCTCTGAGCGAGACCGCCGGCGATTACGACGGCCAATTCTTGTTTATCAATGATAAAGCCAACGGCCGTGTCGCGGTTATCGACTTGAAAGATTTTGAAACCAAACAGTTGGTTAAGAACCCCATCGCGCTCGGCGATCATGGTGGCACTTTCGCCACACCCGACACCGACTGGGTTATTGAAGGTGGACAGTACGGTGCGCCTTTAGGCTGGGAATATGCCTCCATTGAGGAATATGAGTCTGATTATCGCGGCATGGTTACTTTCTGGAAATTCGACCGCGAAAACGGCCGTATCCTCGAAGACGAATCGTTTGCAATTGAACTCCCCCCCTATTGGCAGGATTTGTGCGACGCCGGCAAATTGGCCAGTGAGGGTTGGATTTTCTGTAACTCATTCAACACAGAAATGGCGACCGGTGGTGTGGAAGATGGCAACCCGCCCTTTGAAGCCGGCGCCTCCCAAAATGATATGGATTATCTGCATATCATCGATAAGGAAAAAGCGGTGGAGGTCGCGGCGGCCGGTAAAACGGTTGATGTGAAAGGCTTCCCTGTGATTCCCTTGGACACGGCCGTTGCCGAAGGCATCCTCTATTTCACACCCGAACCCAAAAGCCCGCATGGTGTCGACGTCACCCCTGATGGTAAATTCCTGACCGTTTCCGGGAAACTAGACCCGCACGTGAGCATCTACAGCTTCCAGAAAATCCAAGACGCTATCGCCGCCGGCAACTTTGAAACCGATTCTTACGGCGTGCCGATCCTCAATTTTGATGATGTGGTCGAGGCCCAAATCGAAGTGGGTTTAGGTCCGCTGCACACCCAATATGACGACAAAGGCTATGCCTACACAAGCCTCTTCCTGGAACCGGCGGTGGCCCGCTGGACATTGGGCGGCGATTTCTCAGACCTGCATGAGGAAGAAGATTGGACACTGGTCACCAAAACCCCCGTACAATATAACGTCGGCCACATCGCCGCCGCTGAAGGTGATACAGTCAGCCCGGACGGCAAATATCTCGTTTCTATGAATAAATGGGCGATTGACCGTTTTGCCAATGTGGGGCCTCTGCTGCCACAGAACTTCCAACTATTGGATATCAATGATCCCGGCACGAATATGCCTGTCATCTACGATATGCCAATTCCTGATGGTGAACCGCATTATGCCCAAATCATTAAGGCGGACAAGCTGGATCCGTGGGAAGTTTATCCCGAAATTGGTTGGAACCCGCACACAAACTCGGTTGACCCGAATGCTGTGCAGTTGGGAGAAGAGCGCATTGAACGCAATGGCAATGAAGTTGAAGTTTGGATGACGGCCGTGCGCAGCCACTTCACACCTGAACATGTGGAGATCAAAAAAGGCGACCACGTCACCTGGCACATTACCAATGTCGAACGCGCCTACGATGCAACCCATGGCTTCTCTATCCCCTATTACAACATTAACTTGAGCATTGAACCCGGTGAAGCAACCACATTCGAGTTTGATGCCACCGAAGACGGTGTCTTCTCCTACTACTGCACCGAGTTTTGCTCTGCATTACACCTGGAAATGACCGGCTACATGCTGATCGAACCGGGTGAATAAAAAGAACATGTAATGTAAACAGTAGAGATCAG
The DNA here is from genome assembly GCA_020432765.1 of Anaerolineales bacterium. GTDB lineage: Bacteria > Chloroflexota > Anaerolineae > Promineifilales > Promineifilaceae > JAACFF01. The sequence goes on from JAGRDI010000458.1 coordinate 2,708, forward strand.
GGGAGAAATCCATCTGATCTCTATTTTACTGAACACTGGCGTTTTTATTTTACACAGGAGACGCCACGCCGTTGCGCGGCACCAACAAATGAATGAAAATGGAGTGCAGACTGCCAGTCTGTCAATGAACGCGAGCAAGCTGCCCACGCTCCATTTACAAGGGAGTACAATGAGTAAGTTAGAAAAAGTTATTGGGCCACGGATACCGGAAGACGCGCCGAAAGAAGAACGCAGGCGCTTTATGCTGCCCAAAATCATCTTTATTGCAGCGGCCGTTATTCTTTTGCTTTCGGTGTTTTTTCCCTATTGGGAAATGACCTTGCTCGCACCACAATATCCAAAAGGGCTGCATATTACCGCCTACGTAAACAGATTAACGGGCGATGTGTTTGAGATTGATGGCTTAAATCATTATATCGGTATGCGGCCGCTTGATGAAGCGGCGCAGTTTGAAAAATCCGTCAGTGTGATCGCCATCGTTTCTTTATCCATCTTTATCCTCCTGTCCATTTTTGTACATAACAAATGGATAGTCCTATTGACATTACCGGCTATTCTCATGCCGCTGCTGTTTTTGGCAGATTTGCAATTTTGGCTGCGCGATTTTGGTTTAAATCTCGACGAAAGCGCTCCCTTAAGCGCTGCCATCAAACCATTTGTACCTTCGGTTCTGGGGCGTGGTGTAATTGCGCAGTTTGAGACAGTCGCATCGCCAGGAATCGGGCTGTATATGTCCATCCTGTCTTCCATCCTAATCATTATCGGCTTATATTTTCATCGCAAAGCCTATAAACCGCTTGTGGATTCAATGGCGGATCAACACAATGCAGCGGCTGAGTAAGTTGATGCAGCGTTGGCGTTTGGGAATTTTGCTGCTGCTTTGCTGTCGTTTATTTTTAGCTGCGCCTCTATTGGCACAGTCTGAAGGCAAAACGGTCACAGTGACGGCCGAAAATTTGGCAGCGGCCGTTGCCGCAGCTCAGGCAGGTGACACCATTGAAGTCACCGGTGGCATCCATAAAGGCCCTCTAGAAATCAACAAACGCCTGACATTGATCGGCAAAAATTGGCCGGTTATTGATGGCGAATTTGATGGCTCGGTCATTACAATCAACGCACCCGGCAGTGCCATCAGCGGCTTCCTGATAAAAAACAGCGGCGATTCATTAGACGATCAAAATTCAGGCATTGCGGTAAATGCCGAACACGTCCTCGTCGAAAATAATCGTTTTGAAGACACTTTGTTTGGCATCTATCTGCAAAAAGCCCATTACAGCGTCGTGCGTGCTAACATCATCACCAGCAAAGATTTAGAAGTACAGCGACGCGGCGATCCGATTCGCCTCTGGTACAGTACGGATGTGCTCGTTGAAGACAACAGCGTCGATCAAGGGCGTGATGTGGTCTTGTGGTATTCAGAACGTTTGACCATCCGCAATAATACGATCACGAACGGCCGTTATGGTTTACACTTCATGTACTGCGATGACGCGATCATCGAAAACAACCGCATGCTCGACAATTCTGTGGGCACATTTTTGATGTACAGCCGCCGCGTCACCTTGCGCAACAACACCATCGCCAACAATCGTGGTCCCAGCGGCTACGGCATCGGCCTCAAAGACATGGACGACGCGACGGTTGAAAATAATTTAATTCTCGATAACCGCGTTGGCATCCATCTAGATACCTCCCCGCGTGAAGTCGACAGCTTCGGTAAATACAGCGGCAATGTGTTTGCCTACAACGATATTGGCGTCGAATTGATGCCCTCTGTACGCCACAACGAATTTAGCGGCAACAGCTTTGTCGAAAATGAAGAACAGGTTGGCGTTGCTGGCGGTGGTATTATCCACGAAAACCTGTGGACGGTAAACGGCCGTGGCAACTACTGGAGCGATTATGCCGGTTTTGATGCCGATGGCGACGGTCACGGTGACATCGAATATAAGTCGGAACGCCTGTTTGAGAATTTGATGCAGGCAGAACCGAAACTGCGGCTCTTCATTTATAGTCCGGCCAGCAATGCGATTGACTTTGCATCCAAGGCATTCCCGATGGTGAAACCACAGCCGAAGTTGGTGGATGAACGGCCGTATATGACCCCCATGATCCCTACAGACGCACCACCCTTGCCACAAACAAATAATCAAGGCTGGTTATGGCTCGCATTGGCATTACTCATCGTCGCGTTTGGCCTGGCAGCATTACCGCGCATGAATCGCCGCCGCTATCAGATCACACCCGCTGTAAAAGGCAACAAATAATTATGCATGCAATGATCACAGTTACACACATAACCAAACGTTTTAGCAGGTTAACGGCCGTTGATGACCTCTCATACACAATCCAATCTGGTGAAGCAGTTGCCTTGTGGGGAGCCAATGGTGCCGGCAAAACAACTGCATTGCGTTGTTTGCTGGGTTTGCTGCCGTTTGAAGGCAAAGTCACAATCGGTGACCCCACCATCGGCGAGGACATTGACGTGCAAAAACAAGGCAAAGCCGCACGACGCCTGATAGGCTTTGTGCCCCAGGAACTTAACTTCCACGACGATATGACCGCTGCTGAAACCATTCATTTTTATGCACGCTTGAAAAAAGTGCCCAGCGGCCACGATTTCACACCCTTGTTGGAACGTTTGCAATTGATGCCCCACATCAAAAAGCCAGTCCATGATCTATCAGGCGGCTTAAAACAACGCCTCGCTTTGGCCCTGGCGCTGCTGGCAGACCCACCCATTTTGATTTTAGATGAACCCACAGCCAATCTCGACATTCGTGCGCGTGAAGATTTCCTGATCTTGCTGCACGCTTTGAAAATCAGCGGCAAAACCCTGGCCTTTTCTTCACACCGGCTCGAAGAAGTGACCGCACTCGCAGATCGGGTGTTGTTGTTGGAAGCTGGTCGTCTGGTGATTGACGCGCCGCCACATGAATTAGAACAGCGTCTGGGTTGGGAATCAACCTTGCACCTCTACATGCCGGAACCACGTATTGCACCTGCTCTGGAAACACTCACAACCTATGGTATGCCGGTTAGTCGCAACGGCCGTGGCGTGCGTGTGCAGGTCAGGCCGGGCGAAAAAGGCAAAGTCCTGCGCATGCTGCACGAGGCCGGGATAGTAGTAGAGGATTTCACTGTGGAATAGGAAGTACTGCGAACTGCATATTGCGTACAAACAATGTTTAAGCAATACGCAACACGCAAAACCTCCAACAAACAAAATTCAGGAACCAAATATGCTAGATTTTGAAAATGTTTACACATTAACCCAAAAAGAACTTCGTGACGCACGCCATAACCGCTGGTTTGTATTGTATGCCATCGCTTTTACCGGCTTATCACTTTCCCTGGCATGGTTGGCTCTATCTGGAGCCGGCAACTACGGCTTGGCAGGATTCGGCCGTACCAGTGCCAGTCTCATCAATTTAGTCCTGTTGATTGTGCCGCTGATGGGGCTGACTCTGGGCGCATTGAGTTTAGCGGGTGAGCGTGAAAATGGCACTTTGATCTATTTGATGGCACAACCTGTCAATCAACTCGAACTGCTTTTGGGCAAGTTTACCGGCATGGCTTTGGCATTGATGGCAGCTTTAGGGCTGGGCTTTGGATTAACCGGACTATTGATTGCAGTAAATGGTGGTGGTTCACAGATAAGCACCTATGTTGTCTTGCTGCTGCTGTCTTGCTTGCTGGCGGTTGCCAGTCTAAGCGTAGGCTTTTTGATTTCGGCGGCGGTCACACGCAGTGCAACGGCCGTTGGTCTAGCACTCTTTCTCTGGCTGCTGTTGGTGTTCTTTGGTGATTTAGGCTTGATGGGAACGGCCGTTATCATGCAGCTTTCCGTCCATCAACTTTTCGCGGCAGCGCTGGCAAACCCATTACAACTCTTCAAGTTAGCCGCCATTTTGAACCTGCGCCAAAATTTGGAAGTGCTTGGGCCAGCCGGTGTGTATGCATTTCGCACTTATGGCAGCCAGCTTATGCCCCTTTTAATTGGCCTATTGTTTTTTTGGGTACTCATACCTTTTGTACTCGCTGCCCAAATCTTTAAACGTAAAGGTGTTTTATGAAACGTTGGATTATTCTTACCCTTTTAGGGGTCGTCCTCTTGCTCTTAGTTGCTTGTGGACAAAGCGCAGACACAAATACGCCGCCTGAAATTATGTATGGTCAGGATGTTTGTGACCAGTGTGGCATGATCATCAGCGAAGAGAAATTTGCCGCCGCCTATTGGACAGTAGATGGTGAAGCACGTCGCTTCGATGACATTGGTGGTATGTTTGCCTACATAGCCGCAAACCCAGAAGAGGCCGCTTCCTATTGGGTACATGATATCACGACCGGGGATTGGATTCGTGCTGAAGAAGCATATTATGTATCAGACAGCGATCTGATGACACCGATGGGATTTGGCATTGCCGCCTGCGCCACAGAAGATCAAGCCCAGGCGCTTGCCTATGGTAAAGAAAATGTTATGGTTATGAGTTTTGCCAAAATGCTTTCATCCTCAAAAGCGATGGATGAGATGCAGGATGATCATTCGGGCTAACCTGCCGTTTGAAAAATAAAAATTTAGGCATGGTTCAAAATGTCGGCATAGTCCTTTACAAATTGTAGCTGCGGTATCCTTACCGCGCACAGTGGACGCGGTAAGGATACCGC
>JAGRDI010000459.1 GCA_020432765.1 Anaerolineales bacterium
CTGATCTGACCCCTGTATAGTTACATCAGCAATATGTCTTGCTTCGAATGCCGCACCGTAGATGTCACTGTATTCAGATTCAATCATCCTGGACTTAACAAAATGCTGACGAAAAGCAGAGAGGACGCCGCTATGTTTACTGCGCGTGATATCACGTGTAAGTAAAAGGGCACTCGCGGCATAAAAGCAGGCATAATAGGCTCGCGTGACTGCAACCCCGGGAAAGCCGCCGTCCAGAGTATACTGACCAGCATCCAGAGACTCATGCGCAGCTTTCACGTGCAAGTCTATCAATTCAGCGTTTGGACCCTTCATAATTACACCAAAAATGGATAGAACAGTACCGGAAGCATACTTATACTCCCAGTATCCATAGCTTTTGCCAAGATTTTAACGCAAAGGAACAGAGGAACAAAACTTGTTGATAAATGGGCAAATGCCAGAGGTTGGTTAATCAGCGATCAACGAAACTTATCCATCACGAAAACAGCCGCGCCAATGCCACAAACCGTGCAAAAATCCCAGGCCATAGGCACTGTGCAGCACAGCAAAGGCCAACGGCAATATGGGTGCGATCCGCCATTTGCCACGGGCTGTGTATGTGGTGGCCGCGAGATTGGCCATGATGTAGGGTGTTGTGACCAGCGTAAACCACTTCTTCTGCTGTGTAACTAACGAAAGCAGCAAGCTGCCCACGATAGACAGCACAAATAAGCCGGGAACCAAATGCCGCCAGGCGGCCACAGCGCGCCGCTTTTGCATTACCCGCACCTTGTAGAGGCCGTACTGATAATATTGCCGCCACAATTTGGGCAAGCTGGCGCGACTGTAATAAACGGAGCGAATGGCAGGATCGAGCCAGATTTTGCCACCAGCCTGGGTTAAACGAAAATTGAATTCGTCATCCTGGTTGCGTACCAATTCTTCATCAAAGCCGCCAAGGCGCTCAAACACTTCGCGCCGGTAGGCGCCAAAGGCTAATGTATCTACAAAAGCGCCTTCTTTGCAACCTGTACGGAATGTAACATCCCCAACCCCAAATGGTGAACTTTGAGCAGAGGAGATGGCTTGGGCAACGGCCGTTTCTCCCACCGTCACCATTGCCCCCCCCACGCAATCTGCCCCGGTTTGCCTCAACGTTTCAACACAGCGAGCCACATAGTTGGGCGCAATTTCACAGTGACCATCCACGCGCATAATAATTTCGCCCGCGGCTTGCTTGATGCCCTTATTAAGTCCAGGCGACACAATACCAGCAGGATTATCTATGAGCTTTACGGAAACGGCCGTTTGCCCCGCCAACCTTTGCACAACATCACGCGTGCCATCATCCGACATGCCATCCACAACTAAAACTTCCATACATTCGATAGAATAATCTTGTGCCAACACAGATCCTAAACTGTGCGCAATAAAAGCCCCCTCATTACGTACAGGCATGATAACTGACACAAAAGGGAATTTAGGTCGTTTGTCGATCATATTTTTCTGTTTTTGGGAGATGAGAAATCACCGCTTGGAACTTCCCGTTTGCAGTGCGCGGTATGTGGTCAGTCGTTTCAATAATCACTTGCATATCGCCTACACGCTCTTGCACCAAGCTGGCTATATAAGCATCGTCATCGGGCGTAACATAATTCATGGTAGGTACGATCAATAGACGCAAACAATCTAAGCGCTCTTGGATGATTTGAGCTTCTTTAATAGGTAGATCAGCCTTAAATATGGGGTCTAGCCTCCCGATATAACGGCCGTCTGGTGTCACAATCACATCATCCATACGCCCTTCAACTTGTTGCAAGTGTGGCAAGGTTCGCCCACAAGAACATGTCTCTGTCATAGTTGACAAAGCGCCTCTATCACCAATTTCATAACGTATAAGCGGCATATCCTGATTCAACAAACTTGTACAAATAAGTCGTCCAGTATTGCCTTCAGATATAGAAATATCACCCTTATCTGCCAAAACTTCAGTAACCCCGACCTCTGGCCAAAGGTGTAAATTACCTGTTTCGCATTCACTGGCAGCTGTGACAATTTCTGCCATACCATAAGTTTCACGCACAGGACAATGAAACGCTTGACTGATTGTCTCACGCTGATAATCATATAGAGGCTCAGCATTGGCAATTGCCACGACCATTTGCGGCGCATCTAATTCTAATTCCAATACAATTTGAGCCACACGGTACATCGCCGATGAATAACCCAACAAATAAGTTACACGATAGCGTTTTAAGGCTTCAATATAAGCTGGAATATTTTGTTCTGTTAGATGATAAGAAGAAAGATAAAGTTGCTTAAGGCCGGCATTCCATACCCAGAAAGGTGGGCGTTTTTGTTTAACCGGCGCAACCAACTGCCCGCCAAGGATTGCCCAACGATCATGACGTGAAACCCCATACCATTGACGAATACGCAGTTCAAAAAGGGCGTACCAGGCTTGGACGGTTTCTTTGCTCCACCATAAATGTAGTGGTTTGCCTGTTGTGCCACTTGTATGTTCATGGAACATTTTGTTCGTATTACAATCCTCGGCAACAAACATTTTGGGTTGCTGGCGCAGAACCTCTTTAGTCAAGATAGGCCAATTTTCCAACAACTCCCAGGATGACCGATCACCATTTTGTCGACGATCTTGCCACTGTGCCCGATAATAGGGTACTTTTGTAGCGGCACGATGTAACAAACGGGTCAATTTCTCGCTTTGCCAGGTTTGCCATTGGGCAGCAGACCATTGCTCACGAGCCAATGCTTGTGCTATCCAACCTTCTGTTTGTCTGCCATACCGCCAACGCTGCAAATAGTAACCGCGCGAACTGGCAGCCAAACAGCGCAAAGGATAAGGCATATGATGGTACAATTTTAGGAATGATGGCACCATCATCTCCCCCTGTCATTTATCTGCTGGAAAACAGTTTCCCATTGCGCTTGCACATGCGTCCATGAACAGGTTTCGGCCAATCGACGGCCGTTGTATGACAACCTTGCACTCAAATCAGGATCATTCAACAAGCGCCTCACAGCGTTAGCCATATCCAAAACATCTCCATCTTCGACCAGCAAAGCAGTCTGGCTATCCTTTAATAAATGAGGAATGCCACCAACATTGGTAGCCACAATAGGCAAACCAAAAGCAGCAGCTTCAACCACGCTTACTGGCATATTATCTATCTTATTTGTGTTCAAGAATATGTCGTGGGACTCAAAGGCTGTTTGTTTGGCAGGCATATCTAAAAAACCGGCAAACTGTACATTTGCCGTCAGTTCTTGCGCCTCCACCAACTCACGTGTTTGCTGCAGCAATCCTTTATCTTGTCCGGCCATTGTTAATTGAATATCTGGGTAATTCGCCACTAACTCAGCAACAACCTGGATGGCCAAAGTCGGATTGTATATTTCGTGAAATGTGCGCATCCATAACAGTTTTGGTTGAACCTGTTGGCGTAAATGATAAGCATAATTATCAATAGCCAAGATATTGGGAATTACTTCCACATCCACATCAAGCTTGTTTGCAGATTCAACTAAATAAGCTGACGGAACTACAAGTACTTGTGCGCGTTGATAAACTCGACGTACCCATTTTTCGTGAGCGTACGCAAATTGTGGCAAATTACCACCATGTAGCCATAAAATGAGCGGTATATTTAACCTGCAGCTCAACCAACTGGCAATATCCACCAGAAAAAAAGCTGATCCACTAAACACCATAACCACAACAATATCTATCTGCTTGCGCCAGCGTATTAAAGACAAAACCATATCTACGAGCCGCAAAATCCGGTTTGGATATGAGGAAGTTGTATGAACAACATACCCGGCATCAACAAAATGTTGTGCTAACATTTCCCCCTGACTAAGAACCCATCCCGCTCGGCTCCCTAAGAGTGGGCCAACAACGCATAATCTTGGCTTGTCCATAAAGATCAATTAACTGATTGGCGTTCTCCGTTTCTGATTGAGCCAACGCCATATCAAATTTAGATGCTTAGGACGCAGCTGCTGCAAACTTTGCCAAAACACTTTGTAATTTCCTTGACGTACATGATACCCGATCACCTTAAAAGTCAAACCAATATTGCGTTCCGCCCGTTGTTGTTTGAAAACGGCCGTGTAATCGCCCTTCAAATCCTGACTGATGCGCATGAGACGTGAGAGAATACGTTCCCCTTGTTCAGCAACAGCCCAGGTAACGGTACAATCATCTTTGATCCAGGTCGGTAACACAGCCATTTGGTATATGCCTTCTTGATCAATATCAAAAACAAACACGCCTCCTTCACGTTGTTCTTGGACAGCAATATCTGCGGAAACATGCCCTTCTTGCCAATCTAACAAAAAATTACCGAGGTTATGGCAAATTATTTGTCCCTCTGGCTGCACTTCAACACCCTGTAAAACATGAGCATGATGCATCAATACCAGATCGGCGCCTGCTGCTGTTAATGCTTTCGCCATTTCTCGATGCTCTGGATCAGGGTAATCCAGATACATCAAGCCGATATGGATGGAAACAACAAGAAAATCTACAGTAGGTCTTAGTTTTTGAATGGCTCCTATTAATTCTGTTTGATCAAATTCCCAAAATTTGGGGCCACCTTCTGTTTGTATCTGCTTGGTGCGTCCACAACCCAGCCAGCCCATTTTTAGCGGGCCAATATCTACACAGAATGCTTGTCGTGCTGCATAGTCAGAATCACCAGCCCCTAGCACTGCTAGGCCACCAGCACTCAATGTTTGCAATGATGAGAACAACCCTTCTGCACCATAATCGTAAATATGATTATTTGCCAGATGCAACAAATGAAAACCGGACTGTGACAAAGTGGGGACCGCCGCCTTTGTACCGGCAAACAATCCATAATCAGCGGCCTGGTCAACGAGTGGGGTTTCCAGGTTGCCAAAAACAAAATCACCGATCGTTAAGAAAGGGACAACATCGCGAAACAGTGACCTGAAATTGTTAATTTGACCGGAGCGTAACACCCGCCCTGAGAAACCCACATCCCCTACCGCCAGTAATCGCATCCCAGGTGCAACAGGTGGACGCCAAATATAGCGTAAAGCAGACAAATCTTCTGGAACATTGTTTGCCAACTGAACAGCCGGAACAATACTTGGGCTACTCATCCTCTACCACCTCATCTAACCCAATAAAGGTCGCCGCTGCCAGACCAAACATAAAGGAAGGAGCCGCTAAACGCATAGCTGCAT
>JAGRDI010000460.1 GCA_020432765.1 Anaerolineales bacterium
CGTTGTGATTAATCTAGTAGCCGCGAAATCCCTTTCGCGTTTTAGAGTGAGCAGTAAGCATGATTTGGAAATCACGGCTACAAGTGGACTATTCAAAAACCCTGCTTCTCCGGCAATGCAGGCAACCGTATACCTGCTGCTTTTGCATAATTACGGATTTGTGGTGCAAGACAACAAAGCCACATCATCCACATACATGCCCGTCACACCAGCATAGCCATTATTGTAAACGCCAAAATATAGTTGGATGGTTTGCCCGGCAAAAGGGCTTACATCGAACTGGTAGGCAGTCCAGATACGGCCGTTTGAGCGTTGATAAACCAGGTTGTGTTGAGTGCCATTTTGATCAAAAATCAAAACCAACTGCACGTCATTGGCATGCACACCTTGAGATATATCAGTAGGTATGAAAGCCGGTGGAGTGAGTTTGATTTCACTGCGTACACCGCTGCTTACTGGATACAACCAGAATGTTAAGGTGGCATTTTGTGCATTTGCGGGAATGGGGACAAACTGCCATGCTGATGAGTAACTTTCGCGATTATCGCCGGGGCTGATGATGCCGGTACGCATTGAGCGGCTTCCACTATGTACCTGAACCATGCTGTAGGATGCAGGATAGGCGTTGTTGCCGATAATCCAGTCGCTGCTGTTTTCAAAACCACCATTCTTGATCACATCTTGGCAGTTCGGTTCGCTGGTGGGTATAGGCGTAGGTGACGGCGTCGGTGTGGGCATGAAATTGTGCTGTACGATGGTCAAATATTTCCACGACTTGGGCATGCTGCTGGGCAGCGTTGCTGTTGGTGTAGGCGACATGGTTGCTGTTAGCGTGGGGGTGAGCGTCATTGTGGGGGTGAGCGAAGCCGTGGGTGAAACGGTTGTCGTCGGCGTTATCGTTGCTGTTATTGTCGGTGTTATGGTTGCTGTCGCTGTTAAAGCGGGGGCGTCGGTTTCTGTTGGAACGGCCGTTGGCGTTTTAGGCATATTTTCACTTTCCAGCCCGGCTGCCATAAAGGGGAGCACAAGCATGAGCAGTCCGACGATTAAGAATAACTTACCTATGGGTTGATTTAATAACGACATTTTGGCAATCCTCGAATCTTACTTGTATTTTATTAGAAAATTGTTACCCAATATTTGGTTCCAACTTATACCATACCATAATCCAATTATTCGGTAATAAATATAAACGGGAATCGTGGTGAAGAAGGCGTGAAAATGATTTTTGGCAATGATTCGCCAAAATATGCCGCCATAGGTAATATTTAGTAGTACAAACCTTGAATCCAATAGACAACAAAGAAATGACGGGTAGGAGAATAATTTGATGAGTGAAACAACAACAATTGTCATTTTTGGTGCATCTGGTGATTTAACACAACGGAAATTAGTACCGGCATTATTTGATCTTTATCTAAAAAAACGCCTGCCGCAAAATTCGCGTATTATTGGTATTTCGCGCAGTCAATTATCCGATGATGAATTTCGCGCCAGAATGGAAGCTGGTGTGCGTGAGTTTTCAAAATATACCTATACGGATACGCAGTGGTCTACCTTTGCTGAGATTATCAGCTATTTTGCCGGCAATTTAACCGATTTGGCTGATATGCAAGCGCTTGATGCTGCGCTGCGCGCAATGGAAGGGGAAGCCGTTGCCAATCGCATGTATCATTTGTCGATTGCTCCCAAGTTGTATGAAGCGGCCGTTGCGAATTTAGGCGCTGCAAATATGGTGGATGAAACCAATGGTTGGCGGCGTGTGGTGATTGAAAAACCTTTTGGGCATGATCTGCAATCGGCCCAGCAATTAAATGTGGCGATTCATGAAGTGCTGGCCGAGTCACAGGTCTATCGTATTGATCATTATTTGGGCAAAGAAACAGTGCAAAACATCATGATTTTCCGTTTTGCAAACTCGTTTTTTGAACCCGTATGGAACCGCAATTATATCGATCATGTCCAAATTACGGCTGCGGAAACCGTTGATGTGGGTCATCGTGCCGGGTTTTATGATGGCGTCGGTGTTGTACGTGATATGATCCAAAATCATATGATGCAGCTTTTGGCGATGGTCGCTGTCGAACCACCAGCCTCGTTTGATGCCGATGCACTGCGCAATGAGAAAGTAAAAGTGCTCAAAGCGATACGGCCGATTCTGCCCCATGAAGTTGCCAAACATACAGCTCGCGGTCAATATCGTTCTTATCGTGATGCGCCCGGGGTGGAGCCGCGTTCGAATACAGCTACTTTCGCTGCCTTTCGCTTTTATGTCGACAATTGGCGTTGGCAGGGTGTGCCTTTTTATCTGCGCTCCGGCAAGGCAATGGCGAGCAAATTCACTAGCATCACAATTGTTTTCAAAGAACCGCCGCATGTGATGTTTGAACTGCCAAAAGGGGCAAAAATCGAAAGTAACAGCCTGACAATTTGTATTCAACCGGATGAGGGCATCCACTTTTCATTTCAGGCTAAAGTGCCAGATACGGCCGCAGACATGCGTGCCGTCGATATGACATTCCATTATGCCGACTCTTTTGGGCGCACGGCTATTCCTGAAGCGTATGAACGTTTGCTGTTGGATGTTTTGAAGGGTGACGCTTCTTTGTTTACACGCGGTGACGCGATTGAATTATCTTGGAAACTAATCGATCCCATTTTACAAGGCTGGGAGTCGGATGCAGCGCCCTTATTGGCATTTTATGAATCAAACAGTTGGGGACCATCGACGGCCGATTTATTGATCGCAGAAAATAACCATCGGTGGGCCAATGCGTGTGAGAACCATGTGGAACTATAAGAGAAATTAAGGCTAGATAGAGCGTAGTGCGTAGAACGTAGTTCTCTTTGGGTTACACACACTACACACCTGGTTTTTGGGGCAGCCAAATTGTGAAGGCAGTGCCGGCATTGAGGGCACTTTCGACGACGATACGGCCGTTGTGTGCGTCAACCATCGATTTTACAATAAATAAGCCCAGGCCGGTACCCTTGATTTTTTCTTGTTTGACACCTGGCGTGCGATAATACAATTCAAAAAGATGACTTTGTTCAGTGTCGCTCATGCCACGGCCGTTGTCTTTGACAGTCAGTACACTTTCCGCACCGTCTTGATCTAAGCTAACGATGATATGGCCTGCAGGCGGCGTATATTTTACAGCGTTTCCCAGCAAATTATAGACAATTTGTTGTGTGCGATTTACATCGACATAGGCTGGCGTGGGAGTTAGTGGGCTGTCAAATTGCAAAGTTTGTTGCTTTGATGTGACCATACCGGCCATGAAATTTAACGTTTCGCCAACCACTAAATTGAGATCACATTCTTCGCGGTCAAGAACAAGCAGACCTTCTTCAATTTGATCGAGGGAGAGTAGATTTGTGATCAACCTGTCGAGCCATTCTGCCTGGGATGAAATCGTGGTCAAATATTCAAGCTGTCGTTTATTGACTTCAGAAGATAAACCCGCCTCTAACAATTGTGAATAACCCAGGATGACAGTGAGTGGGGTGCGCAAATCATGGGCGGCCATAGCCAGGAAAATTGATTTGAGACGGTTTAACCGCAGCAAATCGGCATTGGCCTGCGCGAGCTCCGCTTTGGCTAAACGCAGTTCGTTGCGTTCTTGCATCAGTTTTTGTTCGAGAACGGCCGTTTTTGTTGAATCATTAACCAATAAACAGAAAGCATCTGTATGTTGATCAAGCTGACATGGCCATATTTGATATGACACATAACGAGAGAAACTATCTGATTGTTGTTGATAGACGTGATCAAGTTGCAAATGGGAAAGGTTCCCGGTACTAATTTCAACTAAAGATGACTCTATACCTAAAAACTCAACGCATAGTTCTGGCAGCAAAATGCCGATAATTTGTGCCGGAGGGTTCTCAAGATAGTTTGCAAAACTTTCAGAATGCGCGATGATGGTTAAGTCTGGAGCGAGAAAGGCATAGGCCAGGTTTTGCGTAGAAGCAAGTTTTTGGGCAGCGACAGCTTCGAGTTGTGAGGCATCTATATTCATAATACTGTTTCGATATGATTTGCTAATTCAGTAAAAGCAGCCTCAACATTCATGCCACTCTTCGCGCTGGTAAGCAAGAATGGGGCCTGCAATTGGTGACTAATTGTAGTTAAATCTGCGATTGAAATGGAACGTGATTCCTTTAAATCGGCTTTGTTACCAAGTAAAATGAAAGGAGCTTGAGGTGCCATACGCTTGATCTCTTCTGCATATTTGCTTAAGGCCAGTAAGGTATCTTTGCGGGTTAAATCACATACGATCAATGCGCCAGCCGTTCCACGTAAATAACCCTGCATTGGACTGGTAAAACTTTCACCACCCGCCAAATCCCAAATAATAAAGTTCAAAAAATGGCCATTACGTTGCAAAGGTTTGCGCGAAATATTAACACCAATCGTGCTCAAATATTTCTCGTCAAATCTGCCTTCGACAAAGCGGCGGATTAGGCTTGTCTTGCCAACAGCAAAATCTCCGAGTAGACAAACTTTTTTCTGGAGGGTTTTCATTCTTTTAGGATGATGCTACCTTTTGAACCTTGCAATTCATGTAAAGATTCGTTTATATGTTTTCTACTAACGCGGGATGAGCTTGTTGAAGCCCGGGTTTTAACAAGCTCATCCCGCGTTGCTGTTTGTAATTATTCACGCACAGAAGTTGGTGTTGGTGTTGGCGTTGGTGTGATCTGCCATGCTGGAATAGGTTCCCTTATTGAAATCCAACGTTGCGGAACCCAACCGCGTTGTAAACCTTCTTCCGTCTCCCAGATGACTTCGACCCATATATGATAGGCTGCCAAAATCTCAAGTGGTGTCCCTACAGGAATGACTGTCTCAAGGGTTGAGCCCAAAAAAGGCTCAGGGCGAACCCAGACCGGGAAAATCGTGATAGCCTCTGGTGGCAAAGGAGTTGCTGTGGGCGTTGGTGTGAGTGATGGAGTTGTAGTCACTGTCGGCGTGGGCGTTTGAGTTGCCGTCGCTGTGGGGGTATGGGTTGGCGTGGACGTATAGGTTGGCGTTGGCGTGGGTGTTTGAGTTGCCGTCGCCGTTGGTGTCGGTGTGGGTGTTTGAGTTGCCGTCATTGTTGGTGTCGTTGTTGGCGTTGCCGTGAATGGCGGCGTTGCTGTAGGTGTAGCACTTGGAAATGCGAGGGGGTAGAGTGCAATGGTAAATTGTAGGTAGAAGCAAGAAAGAAGCATTAACAGGATAAAGATTATGCCGCTGCCGGCCAAGAAATATTTTTGGCTTCGACTTAAGGCACGCTGGGTTTGGGATTGACTACCAATTTGTCCAACTTCAACTGCAAAATCATCAATATCGGGTTCAATAGCTGCGATACTGTCGGGATCGCCATCAAAATCGCGTAAGACGGGGCCATGGGCAACATGCAATTCGGCCATAAATTTGTGCATGAAGCCATGGAATCCTTCTGGCTCAATGCCATTGACGACGACTGCAAGATAAACGGCCGTACCGCTTTCAATAATAATCCGTTGATCACCGTATTGAATCTCTTCCAACTCTTCACCAGAGGCATTTTGTCCGAATGAATCCTCCACAAAATCGCGTATAGCGGTAAGCATACCGCTGATTAAATCTGAATCAGAATTCGTATCTTCATTATCGCTGCTGCCATGTGCAAGCAGCAATCCCGACCCGTGTTGAATTAAAAAGAACTCACGCACAGTGAAAGGTAATGCATCACGTACGGCAAGTTTGCTGGGCGAGACACCCCGAATCCGTGCCCACATATTGCGTAAAGCTCGCGCTGGGCCAAAATTTAATTGTCCATCCACATTGCGTTGTAGTTCACGCAAGAACGAGGCAACCGACCTTTGTACTGTCTCACCAATAATTGGATACAAGGCTTCTACAATTTCATCGCGTGAGTCGCGGATTTGCACTCGGATGGCTTCGCCCATGACTGGTGCCAATGCTTCTGCCATCTCGTCGCGACTATCACGAATTTTAAGACTGACTAATCTACCGAATTCAGGCGATAATTTGGCGATCAACCCTTCAGCATCTGCCCTGGCTTTGTGGCGTAAAATATCTATTTCAAGCTGTAAATCTTTGGCTTTCGCATCTGCCCGCTTTAAATCTTGCCGCGTTATGTTTAACTCCGACTCAAGTTGCTTGATTTTGCTTTGCAGCATGCTAAAGTGCTGCAAAGCTTCGCTGCGAAACTGATCATTTTCTTGTTTCAGGGCTGAGAGTTGGTCGCGGTCTTCTGCAAGCAGAATAGATTGAATGGCTGTAAGCAGTGGATCCCCTGCAGCTTTATCGTTTTGCAAATCGTCCAGGTTTATGTTGTCGGAAGGAAGTGCTTCCATCTTGTCAATTGTCTTTGTCTGTGTAAAGTCGCTGTCCTAATTCAACCAACATCTGACCTAAATCGTGACGAGAAGTTTTGCGATGGTCTAATGATTTTGTGAGATTAATTAGTTCTTCACGATGTGCATCATCCCGCTGTTGGGTTTGTAACTGTAAATTCCGTAAGCGTTCACTTTGAGAGGCTTCTAAACGGTCGACACGATCGTTGAATGTTTTTTGGGTTTCCCGTAGTTGTGAGAAAATGTCCGTGGCAAGTTTTTCGATTTGTTCTGCAAGTTCTTGTTGTGCGATTCTGAGTTGTTGAGATTGCAGCGC
>JAGRDI010000461.1 GCA_020432765.1 Anaerolineales bacterium
ATGACCAACTGGCCATCGGGTGAGATTTGGGGGTCAAAGACAGTTTTTAGTTTGTAGAGGTCGGCGGCAGTTAACGGCCGTTTGTGTTTAGACATTGTATCTCCAATACCAAATTTGTGTTAAAAATGATATGTGTAGGTTTCATATTTTTCTCTATTCAAGTGGGTCAGATGCATTGACTTGCTGCAAACCCATTTTTGAATAATAAACCAACTTTTCATTGGCTAAGGCTTCAAAGTCAATATCTGGGTGAACCACTGAAGACATACAATCAGAGAGTAAACGCAGTTTTCCAATTAAGTCAGGCTGGTCACCAATATAATTGACAATAGAAGTAACTGTTTCCAATACGCAATGACTTTTGGCTTGTCCAGCGATATAAATCAGATCGTAGGTCATAATCTTGTCTATCAAACTGGAATTTAAATCGCCTTCCGGTTCTTTTGGAACTTTGACCTCTGGTTCAAATATTGAATAGTGTTCTGTTTTTGGATTCCGGCCCTTGATCACAAAAGTAGTTTGAGAACGGCGTGCTTCTGAATGATAAATAATCGCCTCATATAGGGCTGGATCAATTGCATGCCCTGGCGTACCTGTCATTGTGTGGTAAGGCCAGATTAATAATGATTTCTTGGCTTTCTTTTCTAATTCGTGGACATAATATCGTGACCAATCCTGTTCAAACAACGGCTGCCAATACCCTTCAGCCACTTGCCTTGCAGTAATGAGGGTGAGTGGCTGTGGATGTTTTCCTGCGGAATCGATCCACCAACCAGGAAAGAAGATTTGTAGTGGGGAGTGACTGTCGAGGGAAGTAACAATGTCTGTTATTTGTTCAATATAATGAAACAGCCACTTGATTGTCCGGCGGGTGTCAGCAACAGCTCCCGGCACACTCAAAGCGCCATCTACATGGACAAAATCTACCTGCGGATCAATTAAAAGCAAAAGTATGCGGCGCTCGTCTTCTGCGGCGTGCTTTAGCTGCACACTGTGTGCAAAATCAACAACTTTAGAAAGGTCAGGCTTGTACAGCGTTCCGACTTTATTAGATTTATAAAAATCTGGAGCATTCATCTGCACACCTCCTTGATTATAAATGCTTAGAAAATGGAATACAAAACGGCCGTTTCTGGGCAGAAACGGCCGTTTGATATTACCTCAGAACTGTTACACGCACATCTTTACACTAACTGCGCATCGACCTCAATGACAGCCACAGCCGCCAGCGCCCGCGAAATGGGGCAATTTGCTTTCGATATGGCTACTTTTTCAGCAAACTCTTCAGCACTCACGCCAGGAACTTTGGCCTTCGTCGTCAGCACGATTTTCTCGATTACCGGGCCGGTATCGTCCGATCCAAAATGAACCTTGGCGACGGTATTAATGCTCTCCGGCGTATAATCAGCACTCAAGACTGCACTCAAAAACATCGAGAAACAGCCTGCATGTGCCGCACCGATTAATTCTTCGGGGTTTGTACCTTGCACATCACCAAACCGTGTACCAAAAGAAAAGGGAATGTCGAATGCACCGCTCCCCACTTTCATATTCCCCTTACCTTCTTTAAGCGTGCCTTCCCAAGTCGTTTCTGCTGTTCGAATTGACATCTATTTTATCTCCACTGTTTTGAATTTTGTTGACTTCTAAAAACCTATTTTACACACAAGATCACAACCTCGTCTAGCAAATTCGGTAGATCTTTACTATTTCATGTTTTTTATCATTCAAACTTCGGTGGCAGCCGCCCACATCACATTCCACATTGATTAGTTTCCCGGC
>JAGRDI010000462.1 GCA_020432765.1 Anaerolineales bacterium
CCGCCTGCCCAAAGTTTTGTTGGCAGTGACGAACCGCTCTCTTATGTTGTGGCAATACAAAATCAGGAAGATGAACTTGTTGCCGGAACTGAGCTTGCCGTACAAGGCACACCCGGACTTAGCTACCAGACCGTGGACGGGGCGACTTGCATTAGTTGTCCGGCGGGCAGTGATTGGCTGTTGAGCGTGCCCGATATCCCGGTTGGTGCGACACAGGTGATTACGATCACGGCGCAGACAGACAGCGATCTGAACGGCATAAATGCGGTTACTACGAACGTGGGTCTGGTCAAAGGCATTACGGTGGTGGATGCTGCCAAAACCCATCTGATTGATGTGAGCGACCCCACGCTGACCATCAATTTGCCGCCGGGCAATGTGGTCAACGCCGCCAATCCCACGCTGGCGGGTACGGCCGCTGACGGCAATGGCAGTGGTGTGGCCCTGGTAGAAGTTCAACCGGCGGGTGGTTCCTGGCAGCCGGCCAGCGGCACGCAGTCCTGGTCAGCCAGTTTACCTGCCGGCAGCGGCACCCTGGCCGTCGATGTGCGCGTCACCGATCATGTGGGCAATGTCACCACCACCAGCACCGCGATCAACTATGACAACACACCGCCAACCACAACGCTTAACATACCGGCTTATGTGGGTGGCAGCGCCGGCATCAGCGGTGTAGCCACCGATCCGGCTCCAGCAGATGCCCAGGTAAAAATGGTCGCAGTACAGCTTGATAATGCAACATCAAGCTGGCAGGCGGCGACGCTGTATGCCGCCAATCCTGATAACTCACGTGATTGGGTGTTCAATAACTTTGGCAGCGGTGATGGGGCTGTGCGCTCCTGGCGGGTGCGGGTGACGGATTATGCGGATAATGTGGCCCTAACGGGATGGGATACGGCCGTTGTCGATACCATCGCGCCGCAGATTACGGTTAACCAATATCTGTCCCAGGTTGCCCCTGGCGGCGGCGTGACAACGCTTGGTGGCACGGTGACGGATGGTGATAATGTTGCCGCCGCGTCAATTGTCCTTTATCCGGCTGCTGGTGGATCGACAGAGGTTAATCTTACAGTCACCGGTGATCAATGGAGCTATGCGCCTGACCTGGCTTTAGGCAGTTACACCCTTTTTGTGCGAGCATTGGATGATGCCGGCAATGAAGCATTAAGTTCTGCCTACGCTTTAGAGGTTGTGGGCATGGCCGACATCAACTTCGCCGGGCAGATTTGGTCCGGCACTGATATGCGCCTGACCTGGACAGACAACGATCCGGCCTGCACTTATGATGTGTACCGCAGCACCACCCCTTACGGCGGCTATGTGCTGATCGCCAATGATCTGGCCGATCCCCCTTATGATGACAATGGCGTGATTGGTGATCCGGCGCTCAATTACTTTTATTATGTGGCAATGGATTGTGGGATGGGAACGGCCGTTACCAAAGAAGTCGGTGAATTTGATTTTGCAATAGAACCAGGGGACTAATCAATGCGGAGTGCGGAGTGATTAGTCCGCATTCCGCGCTCTATGTTTGGGGGAGACGGCCGTTGTCCCAATCCTCCTATATTTGTGGGATTTTCACTTCACATTACACGCTCTTTATGATACGCTGTACGCAAAATTCAGAGCTATTTGGTCTTGTCGCTGAGTCATTTAGTGAAGTGTTTTCTATTCAGAAATGGTTACAAACAGCAGAAACATCGGTTTGAATAGTTTATACAGCACAAATGGCAGTATAAACTTCTCTCAAGAGGTTTATACTGAAATTCATGCAGCAGATTATTATGTTTCCGCAGACCCGTTCCGTGCTATCGCACCGAAGCCGCTGGGAAACATATGTTGCACCTGACCTCGTGGCGGATACCGAGCCTGTCGGCTCCGTATCCTTCTCGGCAGGTGAACTGGGCTTTTAGCAGGCTGGCAAATCATAAGTAATAAATGACATGGTTAATTTACGAGATCGTATTGTAGCTTCTTTTAATAAAGGTGAACTTCGCGCTCTTTGCTTTGATTTGGACATTGAATATGAGAATTTGCATGGAGAAACTCTATTAGAGAAATCAACAGAGTTGATTGCCTATTGTCTTAGACATGGAAATCTTGACACCCTCATCGAAAAGATTTGTCAACTACGCCCTCAAGAGGATTGCAGGCAATTACGTGCAGACCAACATGAAGCTCAAAATGAATTAAATGAATTAGCGAATCAATCGGACTTTTTCTGGAGCCGAGCACCATCTTGGCAGTGGGATGTGTTTGGCCGTGAGAAAAATATCAATGATTTGTACCGGCTAATCCATCAAACTCAGCAAGGAAGTGGAGCAAGATTATGTGTAAGAGGTGCGCCTGGGATTGGAAAATCAACCCTTTTGGCAAGGTTTCTATTTCATGATCGGCTCCCTGACATATTTGACGGTGTCCTTTGGACGACGTTAGGGCAAACACCTAACATAGTCTCTTTACAGAGAGAATGGTTGCATGCCCTGAATGAGCCTGGATTATACCTACGATCACCGACAGAAATAAAGGGCCAACTTCAAAGAATAATTCACAATAAGAAGATATTACTGGTCATTGATGATGTTTGGCAGGTATCGCATTTAAAGCCGTTCATGATTGGTGGTACAACATCAACACTTCTGTTTAGTACCAGAGGGCGTGATGTCGCGGCAAAACTTTCAATCCCGGAACCCAATCTATACCATCTGCCAGAGCTTGATCTAAAGTCATCAATCTTACTGCTCCAATATTTGGCACCCAATGCTTACAAATACAATTCATCTCGTTTTGAAGAGCTAGCCCTTCAGCTTGAGGGACATCCGCTGGCACTAAAGGTCGCAGGTCGGATGCTTGAAAAACGTTCATGGATCAGGCACGATTTAAGTGAAACCATCAATCAATTACTTGATCCTATCTCTATCATGGAACGGGAAGTTCCTGAGGACTATAGAGATTTATCCGAAGGTCAATCTCACAAAGTCCTGTCCGTGTTTGAGAAAAGCATTCAAGACATGAATAAAGATACCCAAGTACGGTTTGCAATGTTGGGATACCTAAAACAAAAACCCGCGACTTTTGACATTGAAGCGTTAGATGCCCTGTGGGACGGTCGTGATATTGAAGATACGCTACTCGAATTAATTGAGCGAGGTCTAATCGAATCAGCCGGCAATCGTTTCCGAATCCACGCTCTCACAAAGAGTTTCGCCCAAAAATTACAGGAAGAAATATGATGGATGAACCAACTCGAGGATTGATTAGGCTCGCCGCTGTATATATCCGGAAGGCAAAACATGCCAATCAAATAAATGATTTTGCTGAACTAAAAGATGAATGGGACCAAATAGAGATTGTCATTGAGCAGTTGGTTGCCAAAAACCAGGTCCAGACATGGATGATTTTTACATCCTTGGTTTTAGAGCTGGAACGATATTGCAGAGTTCATGGGCTTCACCAACAGTACCTTGAATGGCTAAGACTCATTGACATTTCAGAAATTGCTAACAATATTACGGATCAGGATTTTGCTGAATTTACTGAAACGATCCGAAGGTATACAAGTGAATCTAATAGCCCACCTGAAACGGGTGATGACATACTAGCACTATATGAAAATCATTTAGCAGGCAATTTGATTATTGTCGGAAAGCTGAGAGAGGCCGAGGCAAATCTTACGCGTGCAATGTCAAGAGTTCAGCATACGAATAAACCTTCAGGCAAAGTAGCCATTCTCATCAATTACGGCATTTTAAAAAAACACCAAGGTTCTTTTAAGGAGGCGGTCTCATTTCATCAACAAGCCAAAACCTTGGCTGAATCGATTGGCAATCATTACATGGCTGGTGCGGCTTTGGGAAACCTCGGTGAAACGTATCGACAAATGGGGAGATACCCGGACGCCATAAAGACGCTTAAAGAAGCAATCGAACTAGCTAATGAAGAAAACGATTTGATTGGCAAAGGTTCACGTTTAGGAAATCTTGGCTCTGCATACGCGCAGCAGCATCAATACCAAGCCGCAAAAGAATGCTATGAAGAAGGTCGCCAAATAGCTGAACGGCTTGGTGATCGGCTTGGTTATAGTAAGCGGACCGCAAACCTGGGGCGAGTTCGCTATCTTTTGGGAGAACATGATGCGGGCGTAGAGCTTCTACAAGAGGGGTTAGCCATCAAGGAGGAATTGGGGAACATTCGAGGACAAGCTGAAGACCAGGAATGGCTAGGCAGCGTTTATTTTGAACGAGGCGATATCGAGAGGGGCAAGGAACACTATCGAATAGCTGCAAATTGTTATAACACATTGGGATTGCCCAGAGAGGCCAATAAGGTTCGGGAAATCCTACAGTTATTAACAAATCACCAGGAAAGTCAAGATTTATCAAATCTTAGCTCAGAGGATTTATCTCAATTCTTAATCAACAGAGCAGTCGGAATCGCTCAAAAAGATGACGCTATTATTCGAGATATAGAGTCGTTGGTTATTGTAAATCAGTCTGCTGCGGTCATGTCATCCCCACATGACTTTATGAGGTTGCAAAAGCAGATTGGTGAAGCAATTATTAGTATTGCAAACCATTTGAATATATCTGTTAATCAAGCCAACCTTCATTATTTGGGAAATTGGTTTGGTGAATATGCGGAACTACTTCTCGTAAGAATCCAACTTGCGATTCTTGCTAAAAAGGCGAGTTTTACGAAATGGGTATTTGCATGTGCAGTCGGTTTTGGGATTGGTGTTGTCTCATTTGAACTCTTAGGACAAATGGGTTTAATTACAATTGGGGCAATCCTTGGATTCAGCCAGTGGCTTGTGCTTCGAAAGGTTAAGGGAGTGAACTTCTTGTGGGTGGTGTTTTCTTCAGTTGCTCTAGCTGGGGCAACCTTGCTTTCCCCTGGCCCTAATTCATCTCCATTTTTGGTAGGTTTATTGTACGGATTTGTTTTGGGGTTAGCTCAATTTTTTCTGTTACCTCGAGTTTTAAAAGGTGGTTTTCTCTGGCCTATCGCAAACGGTATCGGGTTTGGTATTTGCTTTCATTTAGCCAATGAGATTGGACTTTTTTTGTCGGCCAATTATTTAGGTAGTAGTTGGGGTGGACTAGTTGGGAGCGTTGCTGGGGGCATAGCTTTGGGTATGATTACAGGCATAGTCTTAAGACTGCTCATTCATATCAGTTAGGTTAAGTAGGACTGACTTTTTGTAGTCAGTTAAACCCTCCCCCATTTTCAAGACCAGAGAATGGTTAACTTGAAGGTGGTCGCGGCATTTGCTTCATTGTGTCTGGCAAAAACCACTTTGGTGGGTGAAGTCAAGAATCTGCAAAGAGACGGCGATGCAAACATTGCGCCAGCCCCGTTTTGGTTAGCTAAGTCAATTCGCGTATGAAAAACCATATTTGCCAAAGTTCTAGTGGGGCGTAAAGTTTGTCCACCTTACGCCATAAACTATCAAAGTTTACCGTCAGGGCAAGGGCTTTACATTTGGCAACGGTTTTGGTTATTGTTAGTTAGGCTCGTAAGGTAAGGTTTTGGTAAAAAGCCAGCCAATATTGCGTAAACCTGACCGCGAGATCGGTCTTTTTTGGAATTATTTGGTAAATGGCAAAGGTATTGGTTCACCGCTCGCGGCAGGTTAAGCAGGCGATTAGGACGGTTTATGTAAGGTTGTGCCGTTGCCGAGCGAGTACCGGAGCGCTGATAAATAAAGGTCGTTATAAATCAACACAAACCCAAATGCCACTGCAACAACACTAACTCACGGGAAACGGCCGTTTACCAAATCATCAATCAATGAATCGAGCGTTGGGGAGGAAACGGCCGTTACCGATGAAGTCGGCGAGTTTGACTTTGCGATAGAGCCGGGAAACTAATCAATGTGGAAT